>CAXMOW010000004.1:0-81291 GCA_964195235.1 uncultured Acidimicrobiia bacterium
CGGGTGAGATTTCGGAACCACTTTCCCCCTACCAAGAAGACATCGGCCTGGTCGGGGAGATCGGCTCCACCTGACTCGACAAGGTTGATCAGGGGCAATCGGTTCTCCATTGCAATATCCATGATTCGGAGTGACTTGGCCAAAGTGAACCGGTTGAATACGCCCGCCTGACTGGTTGGGTCGTTGGCGAGGACAGCACACTCGACTCCGTTGATCACCGCAATCCCGGTTACGACGTTGCCTCCGAGAGGCTTGTCTGATCCCCACGCGGCGAGAGTTGAGAGCTCGAGGAACGGCGAGTCACGGTCGATCAATAACTCGATGCGCTCCCTGGCGAGCAGCTTGCCTCGTTGGCGGTGACGCTCGATGTATTTCTCGCCACCACCCATTCGAGCCTGGCTCTGAAGGTCGTCGAACTCGGTGAGTTTGTCCACCATGACAGCCCGGTTGGCCTGATATTCCGCGGAACGCGTATCGACACGCGTGCCCAATGGTTGCATGGCTGGCGAGGGTACTTGGGTGCCGTTCGTCTGGGGCTCTCCCCGGCAGAGCGCCGATTGCTCGGACTAGGGCGGAATCAGCCGGAGTGGACTGCGGACTCCTGGTAGGGCTCAATCATGATGCACTCGCCGGGGCATTCCTCCGCCGATTCGATGACATCCTCGATTTGAGAGTCGGGGACTCTGGCGAGGCCGCGAGCGCCGTCCGGCGCCTGCTCTCCATCGAACACCACTGTGTCGCCAAAGTATTTGGACTCCTCTTTCACGACCCAGAGTCCATCGTCCCGACCGACGAAAACGTCTGGTGAGATCTCCTCGCAGATCCCGTCACCGGTGCACAGGTCTTGATCGATCCAAACCATCAGCTTCGTTGCGTCTGCCATGCCCTCAATTTAGATGACTTGCCTACCTGTCCCCAACTCATGACACAATCGGGAACATGGAAAAAGCCCTAAACGACCTGACTGCCCTCGTCGGCGCCGAAATCGGTGTATCCGACTGGATGGAGATAACCCAGGAAAGGGTCGACGCATTCGCCGAAGCCACCAACGATCACCAGTTCATCCACGTCAATCCCGAGCTGGCTTCACAAACCCCTTTTGGAGGAACTATCGCCCACGGCTACCTCACTTTGGCCCTCGTGGTCCCCCTGGCCGCAGAGGTCGAGATGCCGGTGGGTAACCCGATGATGGGGATCAACTACGGCTCGGACAGAATCCGTTTCCCCGCACCAGTTCCGGTTGGGTCGCGGGTGAGGGCAAGGGTTGCGATCGCTGGCGTCACTGAGGTGGCCGGCGGAATCCAGGTCAATCGCACCGTCACTATGGAGATCGAAGGCCAGGAGAAACCGGCGATGGTCGCAGAAACGTTGGTACGGCTCTACTACTGACCCACCACGCTGCGCCAATTGCCTTTCTAAGAAAGAGAGCGACCTCCGCCGACTACAACCACATGTCCTGTGATGTATGACGAGAGAGGCGCAAGCAGAAACCAAACGACGTTGGCGATCTCTTCTGGTGAACCCATTCGACTGAGAGGGATTGCCGAAACCATCTTCTCGAGAACATCCTCGGGAATGGCCATGGCCATCTCGGTCCCGATCAGCCCCGGCGCAATTGCATTGACCCGTACGTGTGGCGCCAGCGATAACGCCAATGCACGGGTAAGTCCAACCACTCCACCTTTCGACATCGAATAGTTGAACTGTCCGAAGTTGCCGAGATAGGCGCGAGACGCGATGTTGACGATCGATCCCCCGTCGCTGATTCTCTCGGCCAGCGCTGTGGACAGTCGGTATGCGGCTCCCAAGTTCACATCGAGGACGGCTGAAAAGTCATTGTCGGTCATATTGATGAGCCTGGAGTCTCGAGTGATACCGGCGTTGTTGACCACCCCAAGCAGGGGGAGGTCAGCCGAGTCCACAGCTGCCTCAACAGCTGTGATTCCCTCTTCAGTAGTGAGGTCTACTTGCACTGGCGTGATTTCTTCCGACATCGCCAGTTCTGGTGCCAGATCGACACCAATCACGGTGAACAACGGGTTTGCCGCTAGTCGTTCGGTGATCGACCGTCCTATCCCCCTTGCGGCGCCAGTGACGACAATCGAGCCGTTCAAGGCAGAGCCTTTCCGAGGTGCGAGGAGCCGACCCTGATCAGTTCACCCGTGGTCCCGTTGGAGTCGAGCATCCAATTCGCCCAGCGTTTCACGTGTTCCTGATCGGCGTCGTCGTCGTATGCGATAACGTTGGCAGTCCAGCCCTTTCGGGCCCCTTCAATCGCCGCTGTCCGGGCCGCCGAGAGAAGACCGGTGGCCACCATCGCGTTGCCCGGCCCCCGTCTCCCGAGCAAATCGTCGTTATGGACCACAAAGACAAACGACTCCTCGGCCTGTGCAGCTGCTCGACTCATCTGAAAGGCACGGTCGAGTTCGGTTCTGATGTCGACCCAGTCGTCACTCACCTGCTCGGTCCAATGGATGTTCAAGGTGAAATGGCCTTTCCCTCGACGATCATCTTTTCGATCGTTCCCTCGTCGATCCCTACTTCGGCGAGGATCGACCTGGTGTGTTGTCCTAGAACCGGAGGGATGTCGTCAGCTACCGAAGTAGAACCGTCCAAGCGAATCGGCGATCCGGTTGTTCGCATGTGCCCAGCCACCGGATGTTCGAATTCGATCAACATGTCGTGATGCCGTGCCTGGGGATCGTCGAATGCTTCGGCGAGCGTCAGCACCCGGCCCACCGGAAGTCCGGCATTCCCAAGCAGCTCGACCCAGTATTCGACACCCTCGGTCTTGAAGACCCGGGCCAATTTCCGCGTCAGCGATTCGCGATTCGCCATGCGTTTGTCGTTGCTGGAGAAATCGTCCACTAAGTCGGGACGTTCCAAGGCATCAGCGAGCAGCGCAAAGTGGCGGTCGGACACCACTGCCAGCGTGAAAGGACCATCGGACGCCTTGAAAACTTGGTTCGGAGCGAGAAACGGGCTGGCGGTGCCGGTCCGTTCGGGCTGGCCATGACCTGCGAATCCGATTGCGTTCCATCCTGACTGCACGGCCATCAAGCCATCACGCAAAGAAACATCGATTCTTCGACCTCGTCGTGGGGTCTCTGCGATTGCGGCAGCGATGCCAAGAGCAAGATTGTTAGCGGCTACGTAGTCACCGATTGTGGTTGCAGTTTTTCCCGTCCCGTCTCGCGGCCCCCCAGTTATTGAGATCATCCCCGACTCTCCCTGAAAGATGATGTCGACGCCGGCCCGCTTTGCATAGGGGCCGGTGTCGCCAAAGGCTGACACCACGGCGTAGATCACTTTCGGATTCAGCACGCGGCAGCGCTCCTCCCCGAGACCCATTCGCTCCATCGCCCCATGACGCAAATTCGAAATGACTACGTCGGTTTTCTTGACGAGATTGTCAAGGGCACGTTTCGAAATCCAATCCTTTGTGTCCAGTGAAACCGATTCCTTTCCGCGGTTGACCGCCATGAAGAACGCCGACTCACCGTTGTGGAATGGCCCGAATTGTCTACCCAGATCTCCTGAAGGTGGTTCCACCTTGATGACACGAGCTCCCAGGTCGGCGAGGAGCATCCCGGCGTAGGGCCCAGCAATGAGATTGGTGAATTCAACAACAGTGACGCCGTTGAGCGGGCCATCAGACACGCTCGATGACCATGGCAATTCCCTGGCCGACCCCGATACACATCGTCGCCAGCCCATACCGACCTTCACGCCGCTTCATCTCATGGGCGAGCGTCACCAGGATGCGGGCACCGGATGCGCCTAGCGGGTGCCCTATAGCGATCGCTCCACCGTTCACGTTGACCCTGTCCGGATCGATTGCGATGAGCCGCAGACTGGCGAGACTCTGCGATGCAAATGCTTCGTTGACTTCGACAAGGTCGAGGTCGTCGACGCCGATGCCTGCTCTTGCCAGCGCCTTCTCGGATGCCGGCACGGGACCTATTCCCATGATGTCGGGGTGAACACCCGCGGCTCCGGATGACAGGATTCGAGCCATTGGTGTCAAAGCGTGATCGGACAGCCCTTTCTCAGTCGCCAGGAGGATGGCGGCAGCTCCGTCGTTCATCGGTGATGAGTTGCCGGCAGTCACGACTCCGTCTTCTTTGAATACCGGACGGAGATTGGCGAGTTTCTCGAGGGAGGTGTCGACACGGGGCCCCTCATCGTGTTCAACGACACGACTTTCGCGGCGACGTGTGTCAACCGGCGCCTCTATTGGCTCGATCTCGTCGACAAACCGACCGGCCGCGTTCGCTTCCAATGCCAATTGATGACTTCTCAGTGCGAACGCATCTTGGTCATCGCGAGTGACTTCATATTTCTCTGCCACTATTTCGGCGGTCATACCAAGGGTGATCGGGGGATATAGCTCATTCATTCGAGAGTTGACCAACCGCCAGCCCAAGACAGTGTCTGCCGTTTCCGGCGTTCCAAGGGGAAAGCCTTTCTCTGCCTTCATCGTTACGTAAGGCGCCCTGCTCATCGATTCCGATCCCCCTGCGATCATCACATCGCCCCAACCATCTTTGAGGGCATGAGCCGCGGAGATCACAGCCTGCATCCCTGAGCCGCACAAACGGTTCACGGTTGCACCCGGAATCTCGATGGGAAGACCGGCTAGGAGACCGGCCATTCGAGCCAAGTTGCGATTGTCCTCGCCGGCCTGGTTGGCTGCGCCCCATTGGATGTCCTCGATGGACATCGGATCCAGGTCAGGGTTTCTGGCCATCAGACCAGCCACCGCCTTGGCCGCGAGATCGTCGGGTCGGACCAGGGCGAGTTGGCCTCCTAGCTTGCCCATGGGTGTCCGACAGGCGTCGACGATGAAGATGTCGCTCATGAGCCCAATCTTGGTCGAACTCCGCTCGACATGGGGCGAATCCCCCATGTGCAGGTCTCTGGACCAGTCTTATGCCTGTTTCGCGGCCTCGTCTGACCGCTACGGTTGGCCCGGATGAAAAGCCCGGATCTCCTCCACTTCACAGAATCCGAAGAAGCCAACCGACTCCTCGCAACCGATGGCCTCGCCCTATTGACTGGAATGCTTCTCGACCAGCAATTCCCGATGGAACGTGCCTTCTATGGTCCCCAATTGCTCAAGGACCGGCTCGGGGAAGATCTCGATGAGGCACGGATTGCCTCTTGGGATCCTGAGGAGATGGCAGTGATTTTCAAAGGCCCTCCCGCGATCCATCGTTACCCATCCTCGATGGCCAAGAGGACCCAAGATGTCTGTCAGGTTCTGGTGGACGAGTACGACGCTCGGGCTGAGAACCTTTGGGAGACTGCCGATTCCGGTGTCGAATTACTCAAAAGACTTCAAGCCCTTCCTGGGTTTGGGGTGGGAAAGTCGCGAATTTTTGTCGGCGTTCTCGGAAAGCGCCTTGGCATCAGACCTCAGGGCTGGGAAGAGAAGGCAGCCGACTGGCCTTCCATTGCAGATGTGGCCACTTTCGACGATGTCTTCACCCTGCGCGAGAAGAAACGCGCCATGAAGGCCGCCGCAAAAAAGGCCTAAGTCCGCTCAACAATTGGTCGTTCCGTGCCGATAGCCATGCACGAGGAGGACCAGACCATTGGAAGGACAAATGCATCTTTCGGGCCAGCTTTCTGACTGGAGCATCAAAGACCTCCTCCAGATCATGCAGGTAACTCAGAAAACGGGCTCGCTAGATATCGAAGGGGAGCGTCGCGGCCGAATCCACTTCCGTGATGGTTCGGTGACCGGTGCAGAGCTCATAGGGGCCAAGGACAGCTACTTGGGGAGCGACCGAGGCGGAATCGGTGACATTCTCTACGTCCTTTCAACACTCGACGATGGGTCCTTCGCTGTCGGCGCCGCAGACGGCCCCGACGGTTCCGCTTGGAGCGTCGAAGACGTTCTGGCCGATGTTGACGCACTGAAATCACTCGAGGGTGAGGTCATCGACGCCGGGCTGTTTGAGGCTGCAGGTGTCCGACTCGTAAAGAACATTGATAGCCCTATCACTATCGACCCCGAAGACTGGGGGGTACTGGTTTCACTTGTTCAGCCATTCACTTTCAGCCACCTGGAGGAACGGATGGGCCGTGGTGCTGCAGTCCGTGTGTTCCACACGCTTCATCGTCTTGGAGTTGCCGAGGCGATCGTCGGCGATGAAGAGTCGGGTTGGCTCGATGGCCTGTCCGAGGACATTGCCCGTGAGTCTGGTGGTCAGACTTTGCTCGAGCAGGTCGATGAGAAAGAGCCGGAGCCGGAATCTGAGCGTGAGCGTGAGCCGGAGAGTGGGCCGGACACCGAAGTGCAGGTCGAGCCTGCCGCTGCCGCCACCTCAGCCGACTCAGCTGATCGCGACAAAGAGCACGAAGACGTGGTTGGTGTGTCAGCCCCCGCTTCCACCACCCTCACCGATGGCGTCTACGACGAGATCCGACGTCTCCGCAGCAAAGTGGCCGAGAAATAGCTCTTGGCGTTGTGGACGGCGGTGCACCTGATACGCCGCAGTCCGTTCGTAAACCCTCTGTAACGTCGCTTCGATGCCAGAAACAAGTCCGTGGAAGCCTGATCGCCCTCTGTTCATCGGTCTCGCCGGTGGATCGGGTTCGGGCAAGACCACCATCGCCGAGTCGGTTGTTGAGCTTCTCGACGGGCGAGTCTCACTTCTTCAACACGACGCCTACTACCGACACCAGCCGGAACTGTCACTAGAGGAGCGCACCAGGGTGAACTACGACCATCCTTCGTCGCTCGAAACCGAGCTACTGGTGGAACATCTTGGAGCCTTGCGCTCGGGTATTGCCATTGAGAAGCCTCTTTACGACTTCGCCAACCACCTGAGGTCGGGTGAGACGATTCGAGTGGCACCGGCACCTGTGGTCCTCGTGGAAGGCATTCTCGTGCTGTCCGAGCCCGAGCTTCGATCTGAGCTCGACCTGAAGATCTTTGTGGACACCGATGCTGATCTCCGGCTGGCCCGCAGACTGGAGCGCGACATCACGGACCGCGGGAGGACGGTCGACTCTGTGCTTGAGCAATACTTCGCAACTGTCCGACCGATGCACCTCGAGTTTGTTCAGCCATCTCGGCGCTACTCCGACTTGATCATCCCCGAGGGCTACAACCCCGCTGCGGTCGCCACCGTGGTCGAGTTGATTCGCTCGAGGCTCAACTGACAAGATGTAATTGGCCAGACCGCTCGTAGAATCACCTGTCGTGAGAGAGAGACCATCGGTAGCCATCATCGGCATCGGCGCTATGGGGGGCGCCTTGATGTCGGGTCTTCTCGCAGCCGGCTGGGTACCCGCCGAAATATCTCTTTGTGTTCGTCAACAGGAACGCGCCGATCAGCTTGCCGCCGAAACGGGTTGTACGACCAGCATCAAGCCCGATGAAGCGGCTGTCGGCTGCGATGTTGTTGTTGTCGCTGTGAAGCCGATAGGTGTCCCCGCGGTCATTGAATCGCTCAAAGGCTCGATCGAAGAATCCCAGACTCTGGTTTCAATTGTCGCAGGGGTGACCACGGCGTCGTACGAGTCTCGGCTTGGCCGGGTCGCGGTCGTCAGGGCTATGCCAAATACGCCGGCTCTGGTTCGTCAGGGTGTCACAGGGATGGCTGCCGGTGAGCATGCGGGAAATCACAATCTGGAGGTCGCCACAGTCGTTCTTGAAGCAGTTGGCTCGGTTCGCATCATGGACGAGCACCTCCTCGATGCTGTAACTGCTGTATCCGGAACGGGTCCGGCTTACGTCTTTCTTCTGGCGGAGGCAATGATCGAGGCCGGTATGGCTGAGGGTCTTCCCCGTGATCTTGCTGAGAGTTTTGTTGACCAGACAATCAGGGGAGCCGGCTATCTGCTCACCGACACTTCCAAAACGCCGGTGGAGCTCCGGTATGAGGTCACTTCTCCCGGGGGCACCACTGCTTCTGCCATGCATGTCCTCGAGGACGGGGGCTTTCGTACTTTGGTAATGGATGCCGTCAGGGCCGCTGCCGAGAGAGCCGCCGAGCTTGGTCACGAAGAGGCCGGCTGAGCCTTTTCTCCAAACTCACTGCATCGGTCACCAGCTCAGCACCGGTCGAAATGATGGTCACTAAGACTCGCCCAGATCGGGCACTCGCTGGCAAGTTTGTTGCCGGGGACACCCTCGGTGACGCGGCGCTTGTCGCATCAACTCTGAATGCCCAGGGCTTTTTGGTCTCACTCGACATGCTTGGCGAGGAAGTTCACAACCGAGAATCAGCCTTGGCGGCCACGGAGGAGGTGGCCAGGAGGTCTGGAGAGGGTTGACTTGAACCATGGTTGAAGTCTTAAGTTGATGGCATCAGTCTCAACCCCGGCGATCTCGACGATCTTGCTTCGCAACTCACCATCGATCTGACCACCTATGGGAGCAAGTCTGGCCTTCCCCGCCGGATCGAGATCTGGTGGTTTCGTGTTGAAGGTCGATTTGTCATCACTGGTACCCCGGGTCGGCGAGATTGGATGGCGAATGTGCGCAACGATCCTCGTGTGGTTGTTCATGTCAATGGTTCAGACATCCACGCAACTGCCGAGACCGTCGAGGACCGTGTCTTTCGTCGATTGGTGTTCACCCAACACCAGACCCATTGGTATTCGACTCAAGCCGAGCTCGACCTGCTTGTGGATACGGCTCCGATGATCGAGATTCATCTACCCCTGTGATGCCATCCTCGCCGCTCCCATGAGGCCCTGGTGTAGGTTCTGCTTCGTGAATTCATCACAAGAAGAGGCCGGTGGTTTTCCTAAAACGATGGCAGCCATCGGCGGTATGTTTTTCTTGTTGTTTGGCCTGTGGGCCATGGCCGACGCTTCATCGTTCTACGATTCCATTGCCCTTTTTGAGCCTTACAACGCCCACTTCATTCAGGATCTTGGAGCGTTTCAGGTCGGTCTCGGCCTGACCTTGATACTTGCGGCTTTTGTTACTTCGGACGCTCTCGTTGTCGGCCTCATCGGTGTCGGAACCGGGGCGTCTCTGCATGTTGTCTCGCATCTGTTGGATCTCGATGCCGGTGGCAATCCTGGGTTGGACATCCCGTCCCTCTCCATCCTCGGAGTGCTTCTCCTGGTGGCCGGCGTGATCCGATGGAGGCGCATCCGGTAGCGACCGCAGAACAGGACTAGTGGTAGGCAGCGGTCCTACACTCGCCGCCGATGTCCGTCACGCTGGAGAAACAACAAGAAAAGGGTCGCACACGTAGGCCGACGGCCGCTCAGATCTTGGAGACGACGGGTGTCATTTCGGCGGTCGGGACGCTTGCGCTCGGATTCCTCGGAACCATCCCCGAGCACCCTCATTTCGAAGTCGGTCGTGAGGTCTTTGGTGACATTCCTGACCCACTTGTCTTCATGTTTTACGTTGGCCTCGCAGCGTTTCTGTGGTTGACGTTCCACTTATTCGCCCAGAGAGCTGTGAGCTGGCAGCAGGGCCAGAGCGATAACCGGACCGGTTTGTGGGGCGAACGATTGAAGCGTTTAGGTGAAGGCGCGCGCATGAAGACACTCATGCGTGACCGGAGAGCCGGCCTGATGCACTCCCTGATCTACTACGGGTTCCTTGTTTTGTTCCTGGGAACGGTCACACTTGAAATCGACCACCTATTGCCAGCAGGTCTGAAGTTCCTCCATGGGTCGGTCTATCTCGGCTACTCGGCCATCCTCGATCTGGCTGCGCTGGTGTTCCTCGGTGGCCTCGCCCTGGCTTTTGTCGGTCGGTATGTGATTCCAACTTGGCGAATCCGATCTAAGACCAAACCAGAGGACTCAGTCATTCTTGGGGTCTTGGCGATCATCGGCTTTACAGGCTTGCTGACCGAGGCCGCGCGAATTTCTTTGGCGGGTCAGCCCAACCACGAGATTTGGTCGTTTGTCGGATATCCCCTCTCCAATCTCTTTGAACAGGCGTCAGCGTCGGGCTGGCATCGTTTCTTCTGGGTGACCCACTCCGTTGCCTTCGTGGTGTTCCTGGTGATCCTCCCGGTCACAAAGCTGCGTCACATTGTCACCTCACCGACCAATCTCTTTCTGTCACCGAGAGTTCGCCCCAAGGGCGCAATGCGGGAGATGCCGAATCTTCTCGAGGTCGAAGACATCGACACCATCGGAGCCAGCGTCGTCACCGACCTCACTTGGAAACAGATTTTCGACACCGACGCCTGCACCATTTGTGGGCGATGCACATCGGTTTGTCCGGCCAACCTGACCGGCAAGCCGCTCGACCCGAGAGAGATGGTTCTCAAGACTGGCGAAGTGGCCGCGGCCAATGCAGGGGTTTCGCCGCCCCTTTCATCCACTGCGATGATCGAAGGAGCCGGCACCCTCTTTGACAGGGTCCACCCCGACGAGGTCTTTGCCTGCACTACCTGTGGTGCTTGCGACGAGATCTGCCCAGTGGACATCGAAATCCTCGATCGGATTCTGGATATGCGCCGCTACCTGACCCTCATGGAGTCAGAATTCCCCAAGGAATTGGGCAAGGCGTTCGTCGCCATGGAAAATCAGTCCAACCCGTGGGGTCTGAGTCAGCAGGCAAGGGCAGATTGGACATCGGAGCTCGACTTCGAGGTGCCCATATTCGGACAGAACGGAAAGGACACAGCCGAGTATCTCTGGTTCGTCGGCTGCGCCGGATCGTTCGACGATCGCAATACGGCAGTTTCGGTGTCCCTGGCACGGCTTCTTCGTCGAGCTGACATCGACTTTGCCATTCTGGGTAGCGCCGAGCTGTGCAACGGTGATCCGGCCCGCCGGTCCGGCAACGAGTTTGTGTTCCAGCAATTGGCTCTTCAGAACATTGAGACGTTTGAACAGCTAGGCGTCGAGAAGATCATCACCCAATGTGCCCATTGCTTCAACACGCTAGGAAATGAGTACAGCCAGTTTGGCGGCGAATACGAGGTTGTTCATCACAGTCAGCTCTTATCAGAGCTCCTGCGTCAGGGGCGGGTCGATCAACCGACCAAAACGAATGGTGAACCGAAGAAGATCGCCTATCACGATCCGTGTTATTTGGGTCGTCACAACGACGTCTACCTTGCTCCACGTGAAGTCGTTGCGGGGTCTGGCAACGAGGTGGTGGAGATGGAGCGCAACGGCACTCGCTCACTTTGCTGCGGGGCCGGCGGTGGCCGATTTTGGATGGAGGAAGACATCGGGAAGAAAGTCAACATCGAGCGCGCCGAGGAGGCCCTGGCCACCAACGCCGACGAGATCGCCGTTGCCTGTCCGTTTTGTCTCGTGATGCTTGACGATGGGGTCAAAGAACTTGGTCGCGACGACGTGCCGGTACGCGATATCGCGATGATCCTCGCCGACGGGATTCAGGACGCGCCAGACTCGGTTTGATCCGAAGACTCTTCACCCTGGTCGTGGTCCCTCTGGCGATCTTCACCGCATGCGCCGAGGATGGCACCGACCCGTCACCGACGGATCCGACAACACCGTCTACCACGATCGAAGGAACCACGACCACAACTGCCGTTTCAACAGATGCGATTGAGGCCTTCCACGGTTGTCTCATCGACAACGGCATAGACATTGAGCCGATCCCGTTTGACGCCCAAGGGAGACCAAGGCTCGATCTGGTGATGATCGGGATCGATTTCACCGATTCTGCGTCATCAACGGCTGTCGCCGCCTGTTCCGAGCATCTGACGACGGGTGCCCTGGATCTGGCTGATTCGCCACTGATCGGTGGTGGTGTGAACAGTCTGTTGACCGAGTTCAGCGAATGTGTGCGATCCCAAGGGGTTCCCGATTTCCCCGACCCCCTGCCAGGGTTCACCGGCATTGGCGGCCCCTATCCCCTCGCCGAGATTCCATATTCTGATCCCGATTTGGAAGCCGCTATCGACGAGTGTCGTAGTCGTCTCACTGCCTCAAACAACTGATGCTTCACCAGACGTACGATCGGTCCTGATGCTTGCGCAACCGACTCCCGTGATTGTCCCCGACACTGAAGATGAGATCGACATCGACAAGCCTTGGCAGGTCGTCGTTTGGAACGATCCTGTCAACACCATGTCGTACGTCGTTTACGTATTTCGCAAGCTGTTCGGATACGACGACACAAAGGCGACGAGGCTGATGCTTCAAGTCCATCATGAGGGACGATCGATCGTCTCGGACGGACCCCGCGAGAAGGCAGAGATCGACTGCTTTCGACTCCATAATCACGGCCTGTGGGCCACTATCGAGAAGTGAGCCACTTCAAGACGACCCGTAAGGGCATTGTCGTCTCCTTCAGCCCGGAAGAGCGATCGTTCCTTGGCGACGTTCTCCCGTTGTTGGCTGGTATCGGGGAAATCGGAGTCGACCCTGCTGCTACTAGGCTAAATGTTCCTGTCTATCTCGACGATCATCATGCCAGTGACGAGTGGTGGCGTCTGATGGGCGACGACCTCCACTCTGCCCGCTTGTCCGATCGTTCTGTCTTCTCACGTGCGATTTCCGACGACGTAGAAGCGCTCAGTGATGAGGATGCCGATGCCTTCTTGCGTGTTCTCAACGAGGCTCGCCTCGTCCTCGGAGCGCGTATGGGAGTGGAAGTGGAAGACGACCACGACCAATTGCCTGATGATTCTCGCCAGATTCTGGACTACTTGGGGTGGGTTCAGGAGGAACTCACATTGGAGTTGTCGCGTAAACTTTGAGCCCGACGCGCGCGTTCTCGCCGCGATGTGTAGCTTTCGAGCGGTGCCGGGCGACCCAATCGCGGATCTGAGGAGCCCCTCGGGGTCCCTCATTTCTCTCTTCATCGATCGTCCCAGCCCGGGAGGATTTGGCGCATTGCTGTCCGATCTTGTCAGACCGTTACGGGAGCAATCCCACGATCTCGGGCGCAACGTTCAGAAGAGCGTGCGCTCAGATGCGGATCGAATCCATCATCTGGCTGAAGATCTAGAGATCGAGGCAGCTCCGGCATATGCCGTCTTCGCCTCGGATCTCGACGACGTGTTCATTGTTGAGCCACTGACATATCCAACCCACAACGTGTCCACGCTCGGCCCGCGGCCGTATTTGAGACCCCTGAGAGCGGCTCCTCGTGGTTTGCGGGCGGGGGTCATTGTTGCCGACCGGGCCGAAGCGAAGACCTATGTGAGTTTCGCCGGGTTGATCGATGAAATTGGCGTGCCTCTCGCTCAGGAGATTCGCAAGGCGAATTTCGGAGGATTTTCCGGTTACGACGAGCACACCGTGAGGGGTCATCTCGACGGGGCGTCGCATCGCATCTGGAAAGAGGCCGGAATGACGGTGCTCGAGGAGCACCAGCGCAAGGCGTTCGACTATCTCGCAATCGGAAGTCATGAGGAAACTGTCGAAGAGATTGCCCGCTCGCTTCATCCCTACCTTGCCCGTCTGCAACGCACTTCGTTTGTGGCCAGCCCGGTGGGTCTCTCGGCGCGGGACCTCCGCTCGGAGATGGCGCTTTTGGACGTCGAGGTGCGTCGAGAGCGTCAGAAGGCTCTCGCCGGCAGAGTGTGTGACACGACCTGGAGTG
The DNA here is from genome assembly GCA_964195235.1 of uncultured Acidimicrobiia bacterium. Lineage (GTDB taxonomy): Bacteria > Actinomycetota > Acidimicrobiia > Spongiisociales > ZC4RG35 > CAXMPK01. The sequence goes on from CAXMOW010000004.1 coordinate 13,523, forward strand.
GTGGCAATGGCGTGGTCGGGCTTGGGGCGACTTTGGAGGCTGTCAATACCCGTGCAATTGAAACCCTTGTGGTCGCTGGGCCTTTTACCCGAGACGGCTCGATGTGCAATGAGTGTGGGCACCTGAGTCGGACCGAGGGCGTTTGTCGTGTATGCAACTCTGCGATGTTCCCGGTTCATGACATTGTGGGTGCCGTGATGGATGCCACCGTGACCGCCGGAGGAAATGTGTTTCAGATTGACGTTGCTTCCCCGCTCGACAACCGAGGGATCGGGGCTCTAACTCGCTTTCCGGTCCTGGTCTGATAGCACCATTGGTGCGACCCGCCACTAGATTCCGTCGCCGATGTCGACTGCCGCTCTTGTTCTCGCCGCCGGTGGCTCACGCCGTTTGGGCCGCACGAAACAACTCGAACCCTGGGGTGACACCAACCTCCTAGGTCACGTTCTCGGACGTGTCCAGGGTTTTCCTGTCGACGAAGTGTGGGTTGTGCTCGGGCACGAGTCCGCTCTCATCATCGATGAGACGGATCTTGGTGACGCCGGTGTCATTGAGAACCCGGAGTGGGAGGAGGGCATTGCGTCTTCGATCAGAGTGGGATTGGACGCTTTGACCAGATTGTCGCAATGTGATCAGGCGCTGATCATGGTTGCGGATCAGCCCGACACGCCTGATGAAGTAATCGAAGGGCTTCTGGCATCCCATGCAACCGCCGGACAGCCAGTCACGATCCCGAAATACCGGTACACCCTGGGTAATCCGGTCGTTGTGGATCGCTCCCTTTGGCCAAGGCTGATGTCGCTGACAGGCGATGAGGGGGCCATGAAACTTTGGAAGACCCACCAGGAATGGCTAAACGAGGTCTGGTTCTCAGAGGCGCCACCCCGGGATGTCGACACGGAGACGGACGTGACCGATCTGCAACCCAGACACGGCGTCTGATCAGGCACATGTTGCGATGTATAGAGTCGAGATGTCGGTAGGGATATACAAGCGGAGATGGGATTGATGGCTCGGATCGATCAAGTTGCGGGTGTTGAGCAGAAAACGGCGACGAAGCTCCGCAAGGTGGGCGTGCGCACCAGCAAAGGTCTAGTCGAAGAAGCTTCGACCCGACGTGGTCGCACCGAATTGTCAAAAGTCACAGGGGCAACGCCCAAGGATCTTCAATTGTGGGTGCACCACGCCGATCTTCTCAGGGTGCGTGGTGTTGGCGCCGAATACGCCGATCTTTTGGTTGCCGCCGGGGTGGATACCCTGCGCGATTTGAGACGACGAAATCCCACCGCCCTACTGGCAAAGATCATTGGACTGAATGGGTCGGAGCGAGTGGTGAGCCGGCTCCCAACCGAATCGATGGTCGAGAACTGGATTGCGGCAGCGGCGGACTTGGAACCCTCGATCTCGATCTAAATACTCCCTGCACAAGCAAAAGAAAAAGGGGCCCGAAGGGCCCCCTTTTCATTCGAGGAGGGTGAGTTCAGGATGCTTTGGTGTCCGAGGCTTTGGTGGCCGAAGCCTTGGTGGCCGAACCCTTGGTGGCTGTGGTCTTTGCGGTCGAAGTCTTGGCGGTCGTAGTCTTGGTGGCTGTGGTCTTGGCCGCGGGCTTCTTGGCGGAAGCCTTGGTGGCCGGAGCCTTGACCGTCTCCTTCACTTCCGTCTTTCCTCTGTCTTTCTCGGGACGGAAGGAGGTCTTCCAGGTGGCGAGCATGTCTTCGAGTTGGTCACGTAGTTTGCTGACCTGCTCCTTGGCCTGGTCGAGGTCGACTTTCGAGGAAAACTCCTCGACAACTTTCTTATCGCTGACCTGGGAAACGATCTTCTCACCCTCGACGGCCCAGGCATCGAAGGCCTTCTCAGCTGCCTTCGAGTAGTTGGCCTTCTCTTCGCCAACCTTGCCCTTGAGGGTGCTGACCTGGTCGCTCACTGCTCCGCTTACCTTGCGGGCAACAACGACAGGGGCGCCTACCGCGGCATACAAAACGTTTTTTGTCTCCATGTCTTTCTTACTCCTGTTGTTCGGTGGCCAGAGATCCGTTGGATCGGACCAATGCCCTGTACATATCGAGAAGCACTTTCTTCTGATCACCGTCGAGCTTGTCGTCGGCGTCGATTGCATCGAACACCGTATGGGGAGGCTCCTCGTCAATCAGGCCGGCCCTCGAATAGAGGCTGTTGGCGCTGATCTCGAGGGCCCGCGACAAGTTCTTGAGAACCTCCGCTGATGGCCTCCGAAGCTCCCGCTCGATCTGACTCAAGTAGGGATTCGAAATCCCCGCTTTCTCGGCCAGACGTCGGAGGGAAAGATTCGCACGTTCCCTTTGCTGACGGATGAAGTCTCCGAGATCACTGTGCTTGCTCTCGTTCACTTGTTATTAGCATAGAGCAAGCTGCTAACTATTGCAAGCGTAATGCTAGCTGTCGAGCTAGGAAAGAGTTGTTCCAACGGCAGTGCCGATTGCCCATGCAACAACACCACCAACGCCAGCAACGATCAGGTTCTCCAAACCTGATGTGATTTTCCCGGTTTTGGCGACGGAGGCCTTAACGACACCCACCACAAACAGGCTTCCCATGGCCAGCAGAGAGGCCCATGTCAAAGCCGTTGCCGTGGTGTCGAACACTGCGAAGGGGACTACCGAGGGCAAGGCTCCAATGAGGAACAGGCCACCTGAAGCCGCCATTGCCAGGAAGGGAGAGCGAGTCTCCGACTCAACCACCCCGAATTCGAGTGCCGCCATGGCGTTGAGCATCGCATCGTCCGAGCGATCAAAGGCAGAGACCACACCCTCGAGATCTTCTGATGCAATGCCCATATCGGTGAACATCTCCCGGAGCTGATCCAACTCCAGGTCTCGGTGGTCCCTGAGATGTTCCTTTTCCAAGGTGAGTTCGGCTGCGAGAACCTCGGTCTGAGATTTGGTAGCCAGGTATTCGCCGGCCGCCATGGAAACTGCCCCCGCAAGGGCACCGGCGATTCCGGTGAGCAGGACGTCGCCGATTACAAGACCACCGCCAACCACGCCCACCACAAGAAGAAAAGTGGAGACCAGTCCGTCGTTGACTCCGAGAATTATGTCCCGCCAGTACTGGCGAGATTCTCCGATGTGGGGTGTGTAAACCGGTGCTTCGGCTTTTTCAACTGCCATCAGGGCGATAGTACCGGTTGGTGTCGGCGATCCTGATCAGCTACGCCGTTGAGCTATTCATAGAAGAGAATTTCGAATGTGCGTCGGGCCCTTCGGGTGTATCTGCGGTACTGCTCCCTCAGCTCTGCGGTGCGATCGAATCCCAATGAAACTGCCAGACGAGCAGTCGAGTCGGGATCGGTTGGGAGGGAGTTGGCTATTCGTCCACTTTGAAGATGGAGACGGAGCCGCACACGCGTGCAGAACAGGTAGGAGTCGTGCAGGGCGTTGTAGTCGCTGGCTGTTATCACTTCCGCGGTCCGTAGCTCTTTGAGGGCGTGGAACGTCCCTGTGACTCTCATCTGCGGAATCTGGTGGCCATGACTCAGCTGAAGCATCTGGGTGAGAAACTCGACGTCGGAGAGGCCACCTGGGCCAAGTTTGAGGTGGAAGTCTGGATCTTCTCCCGGCGGCAATCGCTCAGACTCAACCCGCGCCTTGATCCTTCGGATTTCATGGACCATCGACTCGGGCATGGTGTGCCTCCAAAGCGTCGAATCCACCAGCTCCTCAAACGCCGCGCGAAGATTGGCGTCGCCGGAGGTCGGCCTGGCTTTGACCAGGGCGAGCAGCTCCCAGGGCTCGACCCAATCCGAGTAGTAGCGCTCAAAGCTGTTTAGAGATCGAGCCATCGGTCCTTTTCGACCTTCGGGTCTCAATTCGGCGTCGAGATCATATGCGGGGCCATGACGACTGGGTTGGGAGAGAACTCGGTCCAGGCCGCTGGCAATGTTGAGCGCAACCGTTCTTGCCAGGCTGTCATCGAACACATACATCACATCGAGGTCCGAGCCATATGAAAGCTCGTGGCCGCCCCATTTCCCCATGGCGACTACGGCGAAGCCAGCGGTGCCATCATCCATCAACACTTGAAGTCCACCATCCACGGCGGCATCGGCAGTGTCGGACAGACCCTGCAATGTTGCTTCCGTGGAGCCCTCCCCGAGCACGTCGCGGGCAGCGATGCGCAGTTTGCGGCGTCTAACGAATCGGCGGATTGTCCCGATCTGAGCGTCTTCTTCGGGCCTCGAATTGAGGAGCGCCATCAGCCGAGTAGAGACTTCTTCGCCGTTGCGAATCTCACGGATCCGGGTGTCGTCTGCGAGACGTGGGATGAACTCAGGGATTCGATCCATTAGCTCACCAATCAGTCGGCCGGTTCCCAGCAGAAGACAGAGACGCTCGCCTGCGAGAGGGTTGCTCTGGAGCAGTCGAACCAGCTCACTGTGATCGGATGTGTGTGCGAGCAAGACTCGAAGCTGGTCGAGCCCAAGATCGGGGTCGGGTGATTGTGAAAGCCAGTCGAGCATCAGCGGCAACACCTGCTGCATCACGCGAGATCTGCGACTCAGCCCGGCCGTCATGTCCTCGACCGCCTTCGAGGCCGCGGTCACATCTCGAAACCCCAGTGCTTCGAGACGAAGCGCAGCCTCTTCCCGGTCGAGTTGCGCCGCCGGTAGACCCACAAGCGAGTCGAGGATCGGCCTGAAGTAGAGACGCTGATGAAGATGTCTCACGTCGCTTCTGATTTCGTTGAGTCGGTTGAGAAGCTCTGCCTCTGGATCTTCGGCGAAGCCGAGACTTCGCCCGATTCGTTGTCTGGCCTCGAGGGACTTCGGCATGCGATGAGTTTGTTGCAGGTCCCAAAGTTGGATTCGATGTTCAACGTCGCGAAGAAATGTGTACGAGTCGAGGAGTCGGCTCGCTTCGCGCTCCTCGATGTACCCGTGGCTGCCAAGTTCTCTGATCGCCGCCATCGTCGACGTGACCCTGAGATCAGGATCAAACCGACCATGTACCAGTTGCAGCAATTGGATGGTGAACTCGATGTCGCGGATGCCACCCGGCGATCTCTTGATGTCGTCGCGGTCTGCACCCTCCTCGGTCTGGGTCTTTATCTGTCGGATGCTCCGCAACGCGTCAACGTCGAAGCCGACTTCCCAGATCACTCGCTCGGCGAGTTCACGAAACTTCTGCCCAACGTCACGGTCGCCAGCGGCGGGTCGAGCCTTGAGCAGCGCCTGTAGCTCCCATGCCTCACCCCACTTTTCGTAATACGTCGCGTAGCTCTCAACGCTCCGACTTAGTGGCCCCATCGCCCCTTCAGGCCGAAGATCGGTGTCAACCTGCAGCATCGCTCCCTCGATCGTGGGCGATGAGAGGATTGCGACCAGTTTGCTGGCGATTGCCAGGGCGGCCGCTCGACTTCTGTCCTGTTCTTCGGCCGCCGGCTCGTGAACGAATATGAGATCGATATCCGAGTAGTAGTTGAGTTCGCGGGCGCCCCACTTACCCATCGCCACTACTGCAAACGGGAGGGTGAGAGCCATCGGATGCTTCTCGGCAACCGCTTCGATTGCCATTTCGAGGGCATCTGCGACCAATCGGTCGATCGCGTCTGAGTAGCGGGCGGTCGCCTCCTCCATGTCGATTCGCCCGGTTAAGTCGTCCCCGGCGATGGCTATCAGAGCTGCTCGGAGACGATCGGGGAGAGACTCGAGCTGGTCCGGATTGGCAAGCAATGACGGATTGCGTTTTAGAGCGTCGGCAAGCGCACGACTAGAAGCGACAATCGCCTTGACCGTCTCCTGGTCGCTCGCGGCTTGGTTCACTCCCACAGGCTATGACAGTCCTTGTGGAGTCGACCACCGGATAACGTATCGCTATGGGAATCCGCGTGGCTGGTGCGCAAGTGAATCTGCGCGTCGGCGATATTCCAGGCAATGAGGCAATCATTGCCGATGCGATTGCGAAGGCCGAGAAGGCTGATGCCGATGTGTTAGTCGTGCCAGAACTGGCATTGACCGGATACCCACCCGAGGACCTCGTCCATCGGCATGATTTCGTCGAAGCCAACTTGGGCGCGCTCGAGCGGCTTGCCGACCTAGCCACGACGGTCACCGTCATTGTTGGTTTCGTGGATCGAGCTCAGTCTCAGCCCAGGGGCGGCGCCGACTCGGAGCCTCGCAATGTGGCAAATGCCGCCGCCGTCCTTGGCGATGGCAGAGTCATTGGGAGATATCACAAGGTCTTGCTTCCCAATTTCGGAGTGTTCGACGAAGAGCGCTATTTCGATGTCGGGGATGAGCCGGCGAAGGTCTGGGAGATATCTGGCGAGACCGTCGGCGTATCGGTGTGTGAGGACATCTGGCTCCCTGATGGGCCGCCGGCATCTCAGGCTCGAGCCGGCGCTCGGCTGCTTCTCAATATCAACGCCTCGCCGTTTCACCGTGGCAAGGCGGTGGAGCGGGAAGCAATGCTGGCCCACCGTGCCCGATCAGCGCGAGCTCCGGTCGTCTATCTGAACCTCGTCGGTGGGCAGGATGAGTTGGTGTTTGATGGCGCCTCTGTTGTGATCGACTCACACGGAACGGTTCTGCACAGGTCGCCTCAGTTTGAGGAGGACTTCTTTGTGATAGATGTGCCGACTGGTGATGAACCAGGAATCCCAGGGGATGTGGCTCCACTTCTCGGCCCGACTGAAGAGGTGTATCGGGCGATCACGTTGGGTCTTCACGACTACGTGGAGAAGAACGGATTCAATCAGGTTCTCATCGGGCTGTCGGGGGGCATCGACTCGGCGTTGACGGCTGCGGTCGCAGTGGACGCATTGGGATCAGAATCGGTCTGGGGAGTCGCAATGCCCTCCCGTTTTTCCTCACAGCACTCGATCGATGACGCCACAGCTTTGGCCCAGAGCCTCGGGATACGGTTCGACCTGATCCCAATCGACGATGTCTACGAGGCCCATCTCGACTCACTTTCCAACCTTTTTGAAGGAACCGAGTTCGGAGTGGCTGAAGAGAACCTCCAGGCCCGATCGCGCGGTGCGACGTTGATGGCAATCTCCAATAAGTTCGGTCCGATGGTGATAGCAACGGGCAACAAGTCTGAGATGGCGACCGGCTACGCCACTTTGTATGGGGACATGGTTGGTGGTTTCTCGGTGCTCAAAGACGTCTTCAAAACTCTTGTTTATCAGTTGGCGAGATGGCGTAACGAGGATGTGGGCATGATTCCTCAGAATTCCATCGACAAGCCGCCTTCAGCCGAGTTGAGACCTGATCAAAAGGATTCCGACTCCTTGCCCCCATACGAGGTCCTAGATGCAGTTCTCGAGCGATACGTGGAAGACGACCTGGGGGTGGAGGCCATCGTGGCCGCAGGTTACGACCCGCAATTGGTCACAAGGATTGCCCGCATGGTTGATCGCAACGAGTACAAACGACGTCAGGCGGCACCGGGGGTGAAGATCACGACAAAGGCGTTTGGCAAGGACCGTCGTCTCCCGATCACCAATGCCTATCGATCGGTCGATCCATGATCGGCGATGTGCTGATCAATGGTGAGTTGTCAGCGGGCACCATCCCGGTGACCGACTCCTCCGTGGTTCGGGGAGACGGCTGCTTCGAAGTGTTGAAGGTATACGGGGGCCGGCCATTTGGGCTGGAAGAACATCTCGACCGACTGCAACGGAGCGCTGCCGCCCTGGGAATCGACTTGCCGGCACGCCACGATGTGCGGGATTGGATCGAGACCACTGCGGCTCAGCATGAAGACGGTTTGGTCAGGGTGATGGTCACCCGAGGGTCGAGTGTCCCTGGCGTGGATGAACCGTCGAATGTGATCGTTTTTGGACACCCCGGGCCGGTGATTGCTCCTTCCGCTCGTCTCCTCCCGGTGGATGCGCCATGGCACGCTGCTGGGGTTGAATGGGATTTGGCCGGGGCCAAGATCCTGTCTTACGCACCAAACCTCGCCGCTAGCCGCCGGGCACACGATGGGGGTTTCGATGATGCTCTGCTCACATCCGTCGAAGGTGTGATTCTTGAAGGTCCGACATTCTCGGTTGCTTGGCTGTTCCAGGGGATTCTGGAGACGCCGACGCTCGAACTGGGAATACTCGACTCGATCACCAGACGTGTGGTTCTCGAGGAGGCAGAGCGGATGGGTTTGGAGGTGGTCGAAGATTCTTGGAATCTCGATCGGCTTGCTGAGGCTTCGGAAGTGATGGCACTCTCGACGGTGCGGGAGGTGCAGGTGATCTCGGAGGTAGGAGCTCTCAGCTTTGAGGCCGGGCCGGTCACGTCGAGACTTGCTGCCGCCTTCCAAACCATCGTTGGATGATTCCAAACCCGGGAACTTGGGCGGTGTCGGGGTACGTTGAGGTGCCATGAAGCGTCGAAACCTGACTGCCGTCGTTCTTGCCTTCGGTTTGCTGCTTGCAGCATGTGACGACGGGACGGTTGAGCTCTCGACAACTTCTTCTCTTGTCACCGGAACCACCGAAACTCCCGATCTGGTTGGTTCGACGACCACGGCCGCTGGTGATGGAGGTGGTGACCAAACGGCGACAACCCTCGTCGGTGAAACGGTCGGGAGCTTTGTGATTGTCGTGCGAATCTCAGGCGAAAATGGGGAGACGCTTCACATCGTCATCCCGCCCGGGGCTTATACCGAGGTCGACCTGGAGAACTTCATCGGTGATCTCAAAGAGGCCGATCCCGAGTTGTGGGGCGCTGAGGTCTTTGACGACGAAGACGCCATTCAGGCTTTTGTGATTCCGGAGGATCAGCGGACCGCTGAACAGCAGACACTCGTCGATGAACACCACTTTGTCAGCCTCGTAAATGGCGACACCATCCGTTTCCAGGGCCCGTTCTCCGAGTTTGGTGAGGCAATCATCGGGTCCTAACAGCGGTAGTGTCGGCGCTATGGCTGACTTCCCGCAACCAGGCATGGAGCTGACTCACATCCTGGTGGTCAGTGACTTCGAAAGCTCGGTCGCCTGGTATCGAGATGTGCTCGGGGCGAACCTTCATCGCGAGTACGGGGGGACTTCAGCAGTTTTCGATTTCAACGGTGTCTGGCTCCTGGTGGTTACTGCAGGTGGTCCCACCGAAGACAAACCTGGCGTTTCGTTTGGCCCTCCGACTGACCGCACGAGGGTGAATCACTCTTTCACGATCAGAGTGGACGACTGTCAGGTCGCATATGAGACTCTCAAGGGGCGTGGCGCCGAGTTTCTGACGCCTCCTTACGACTGGGGCGCGGAGATTCGTTGCTTCTTCCGCGATCTGGACGGGATCTTGTTCGAGATCAGCGAGATCCCTGATCAATAGGAGGGTGGTCACCCTTCCCGGCGTGGAGATTCCGGGGCATGTCCCTTCGGGTCTTGGAAACGAGCGGCATCCGATGAGGTTGATGACACGTCGCGCTGCAGGCTTAGACCCTGGCGAGTGGGACGCTTCCACTCAGGAGGAAGTGACAGGTGTGTTCGATGCTCTGGCACCAGAGTGGCACACCCGCACTTCCAGCCAACGCACCGAGGTTGTCGCTGATGCCCTCCGACGAGGGTTGGATGGGGTGGGAGCGGAGCGTGGTCTGGCCATCGAAGCTGGTGCCGGAATCGGTACCTATTCGGCAATGTTGAATACGCGATTCCGATCCGTTCTATCGCTCGACCTGTCGTTTGAGATGATCGCCAGATCTTCGGCTCCGCTGGCACACCGGATTGTCGCCGATGCCAGCCGGCTACCCGTTGGCGACGAAACTGCAGATGGACTGGTCTTGATCAATGCCTTTGTCTTCCCCGAAGAGGTGAAACGGGTGCTCAGGAGGGGAGGAACCATCGTCTGGGTCAATTCGAGCGGCGATCAAACTCCTATCCATCTTTCGACAGAAGACCTGGTGAGAGCCCTTCCCTTCCCGGTACGCGGTGTGGAGAGCAGGGCTGGGGCTGGCTCCTGGTGTGTCCTGATACGAGCCGACGGTTCTACCGCGGTTCACTAGTTGTCTGTGGGTCCGAATTTCTGACACCTCCCCATGACTGGGGCGCAGAGCCTCGGAGCTTCTTTCGCGATCCTGATGAAAATTTTTTGGAGATCAGTGAGTACCGGGCGTCGTACCAGTCTCCACACTGCCCCACCACAGATCGCCATACCGACACACCACCCCGTCGGAGGAGACCTCGAGGTCGTAGTCGGCCGTGGCCGAGTGATACCGCCAATGGGTGTCGGAGACTCTTGTGTACTTCTGGATTGAGGGCGTGAACTCCATCTCAGGGAATCTGAGCCAGGCAGAGCGAGTCTCTGCAGTCCCTCCGACCTCGAGGGCGAGGCGTCTGATGGCGAGTGTGTTGGTGGATGGCGTCCAACCCAGGTCGACGTCGATGCAACCGGCCAATTCATGATTCTCTTCGCCGTCGATCTGCCACTTGCCGTCATTCGCGGCGATATTGATGGTCTTTTCGCCCAGGTTGATGGAGCATTCCGTGGTGCGCCAAAGTTCGTCGACCGCGACCTCGTAGCGAATTTCTCCCGGTTCTCCATCAATGGGGATCATGACTATCCCTCGCAGGAGCCACCCGGTGTCGGTCCTGGCAAGCACGAAATGCTCGACACTTTGGTTGGGCTCACAGTGCCAGACTGCGTGTATACGAAATCTCATACCTAGAGCAGCAGGCTTGCCACCAGCAAGAACCCGCCAAAACCGACAACGTCGCTGATCAGGGTCACGAAAATCGATGATGCCACCGCCGGGTCGAGCCCCAAGCGCCGGAGGATCAGAGGTATGCCGGCACCCGCCACAGTTGCGATTACCAGGTTGGCCAGCACGGCGATTCCAACCACGACGGCGACCGTGATCGGTTCTGAGTCACTGTTGAACACATCAGTAGTGAGTAAGACATAGGTCATCGCGCCACCTGCGACTGCGAGCACCAGCCCGTTGAGAAGGCCGACGCCGGCCTGTCTTGCCAGAATTCCGGGGACCTGGGCACTCGGAACGTCGTCGGTCGCCAGAGATCGGATCATCACAGCCAGACTCTGGTTGCCACCGTTCCCACCAAGGAGGGCAATCACTGGCATGAGTGCAGCAAGCACCGGCTCCTGACTGATGAGGCCGGTTTGTCGTTCGATCACCCATGCCACGATCAGAGCAAGGAGCAGGTTGAGAAGGAGCCACGGGGATCGCAAGCGGAACGACTCGCCGACGTCGGTGTAGACCGTTTCCTCGACACCGGCGCCGACGGCCGCCGCGAAGTCCTCCGAAGCCTCATCCTGGACCGCTTCGATGACAGCGTCAGTCGTCACCATTCCCAGGAGCACACCATCGCGGTCGGTCACCGGGATCCCAAAGAGGTGATAGCGCTGACAAAGCTCCGCGACCTCCTCTCGATCGGTGAATGCAGTGACGGCAATGGGGTCAACCATGACGTCGGCGAGTGGCGAACCGGGTCGTTTGAAAACGAGATCCCGAAACGAGAGGACGCCTTGCAGCTTGCGGTCATCGTCGATCACATAGACGTACGACAAGTCTTCGTAGTCGTCGCTCAGTTGACGAACTCGTTCGATCGCTTCACCGGTGGTCAAGCCCATGGGGAGCGACGCGATCTCGGTGATCATCAGACCACCGGCTGTGTCAGCCGGATAGACCAGCAGATCTCGAACTTCCTGCTCAGCCTTGTCGGCCATGGCCGTCAGAACGTCTTCGACAACGTCTTCGTCCAGCTCACCGACCAGGTCGGCAGCTGCCTCCGATGGCATCTCGTTTAGCGCCGCTGCCAAGCTGGTGAGGGGAACTTCGTCGACAAGCTCCGCGGCGAGTTCGGGTGCTATCTCTTCCAAGACCTCGGCAGCCTCGAGGGGTTCGAGATCCGCTAGCAGTCCGGCGGCCTTCACTTCATCGAGCTGTTCGAGGATGTCAGCGGCGTCGCCAGGTGTGGCCTCTGCGAGCGCCCCCCACTCTTCGGATTTGGCTTCGAGATACCCCGCGACCTCGGTGTTGTCGCGGCGCGCGGCAGCGAGGAGCGTTTTGGCAAGTTGGCGTGGGCTTCTGAGTCGAAGTCTCACAGGTGCCCCCCGGTTCGGTCGGACGGGGTCAGGCTACCGCGAGGGTCAGCCGTCGTAGGGACGCACCGAGACCACTTTCACTTTGAAGGTTCCGGCGGGCGCTTCGTACGCAACCTCATCACCTATGTCGGCGCCGAGCAGTGCAGACCCGAGGGGGCTGGTTGGAGAAGCTAGGAGTAGTCCGGCGATCTTGTTTTCCTGAGGGGCCACGAAGTATTCCATTTCGTCACCGTCGGAGTCGACGACCGTTACCACACTGCCTATCTCGACCTTGCCAGTGTCCTTGACCTCGCGGACTTCGGCGGTGTGGATGAGGTGCTCCAATTTCCGAATTCGAGCTTCCATCAAACCCTGCTCGTTCTTGGCGGCGTCATAGTCGGCGTTCTCGCGAAGGTCGCCATGTGATCGGGCCTCAGCGATGCGCTCTTCGATTTCACGGCGGCCTTCGGTCTTCAGATTCTCCAGCTCGACCTCAATCTTCTTCAGGGCGTTGGGGGTGAGAAATGTTGTCTGATCTGACATGAGCGGAGGAGGGTAATTACGACTGGGCTCTGTGCAACAGCTGGGCAAGAGTTTCGGAACGAAACTCTCAAGCTTCCCGGAGGGCGGAGCCGTGCTTAACCTGCCTGTCGTGACAGACATTCGACTCACGGGATACAGCCACGGCGCTGGCTGAGGCTGCAAACTCGGCCCGGCCGAGCTGGCTCAGGTTCTGAGCCCCGTTCAATCACATCCTTCCACCACCCATCCTGATCTCCTCGTCGGAATCGGCACGGGCGACGACGCCGGCGTGTACTCGCTGGGAGACGGACGCGCCCTGATCCAGACAATCGATGTGTTCGCGCCTGTGGTCGACTCCGCCCGGGATTGGGGTCGCATCGCCGCCGCCAACGCGTTGAGCGATGTGTACGCGATGGGTGCCGAGCCGCTTACCGCCTTGCAATATCTTGCATGGCCAAGAGACGAATTGCCGCTCGAATTGGCATCGGAAGTGATTATCGGTGGGATGGATGTCATGGCCGACGCCGGTTGCACGGTTGTCGGCGGTCACTCAATCGACGGTCCCGAGCCCCACTACGGGTTTGCGTTGACCGGCCTGGCTCCGGTCAACGGGATTCTCACCAATGCCGGCGGCCGACCTGGAGATATCCTTGTACTGACTAAACCTCTAGGCATGGGGATCATCGCCACCGCCATCAAACGAGCTCGTTGCTCTCCCGAATTGGAAGCCGAAGCTGTGCGTTGGATGAGTCGGTTGAATCGTGAAGCGGGTGTCGCCGCCGCAGACTTTGGAGCAAACGCTGTGACTGATGTCACCGGTTTTGGCTTGCTGGGGCATCTCCGCGAGATGTGCGAGGCGTCGGGGGTCGGCGCCGAGATCGACTTCGAGCGGGTGCCGATTCTGTCCGGCACATCTGAATTGCTGGCTGCGGGGATGTGGCCTGGCGGTTCGAGTCGCAATCTGGTGGCAGTGATAGAAGACGTGGTCAGCGAGCGGGACGTCGAGGAGATCAAACTTCTGGCCGACGCCCAGACAAGTGGGGGATTGCTAGTGGCGTTGCCCGCTGACGGAGTCGATCGATACGTCGAGATCGTTGACGGTGCTGCGGCTATTGGCTCCCTCACTTCTGAGAAGTCGCTCCAGGTGGTTTAAATGATCGGATGAACTCCGATCAGCGTCTCGAAGTCATAGCCGACGCCCTTTCCATACCGGCCGCGCGTAGACACATCTTTCTCTGTGCAGATCAGACCAACCCCAAATGCGCCTCCCGTGAGATGACCAACGAACTCTGGCGTCATCTCAAGACGAGGCTGAAGACCGCCGAGCTCACTACGGCACCACCCAAGTGGCAAGGAGACATGGACTCCAACCCCGATCCGGTCGAAGTGGGTAGTGGGTCAGTGCTCCGTTCAAAAGTCGATTGTCTTCGGATCTGCGAGCAAGGCGCGATCGCCGTGGTCTACCCGGAAGGCAGCTGGTATGCCGGACTCGACATCGAGAAGCTCGACAGGGTGATCGACGAGCATCTCATCGGAGGGGAACCAGTCGACGAGCTCAGTTTTGCTACGGGAGACCTTGCGTGATCAAGTGGCTGCGTTTGGCGGTTTGGGGCTTCCTTGGGTGGCGGTTCTTCGCTCCGACGATCCAACCGCAGTTCAAGCCGCCGCAGGTCCACCCCTGGCCACTCGCCGCGGCGACGGTCTTCGTGGGTGATGAGGAGTTCCTTGTCCGCCAGGCGGGCCCCAAGGCCGGCCGCCCGATTTTGCTCATTCACGGTCTCGGTGGGTCGTCGCTCGGCGAGTGGTATCTGATTGGTCAGAAGCTGGCTGCGAATCGCAGGGTCATCATGATTGACCAACGCAGCCATGGTTTGTCTCCTGTTGCAACCGATCGTTTTGAGATAGAAGCCGTAGCCGACGACCTAGCGGGGGTCCTCGACGAGCTCGGTGTAGGTGCGGTCGATGTTGTCGGCTATTCGATGGGTGGGACTATCGCCCAGGCCTTTGCCCATCGCTATCGGGGCCGTGTTACCCGGCTTACGCTCATTGCGACCTTTGCGTTCCATCCGGATGAAATGAAGTGGCTGCGTCGTGTCGGAGCTCTGTTGACACGGGGTTGGGAGCGCATCACAGGCCTGGGAACACCCGAAGCTCGTAGTGGGTATCTGTTGGGTATGGGCGCAGTGAAGAGGGATCACGCCCGGTGGCTCTGGGAGGAGACCCATCGACGAGATCCTGACGCTGGGGCACAGGCCACATTCGCTCTGCTCAGATTCGACTCCCGTTCCTGGATCGGCAGACTCGGCATTCCGACAATGGTGATCATTCCAACCGAAGATGTGTTGGTCCCGCCGGCATGGCAGTACCAACTGGCTTCTCTCATTCCAGACACCCGAGTAGTAGAGATTATCGGTGCACGTCATGAAGTGGTGTGGACCCATCCCGACCGGGTACTCGACGAACTTGCGTCTTTTCTGGACTAGTAAGCCTGTTCACAGCGGCGCACTGTGTATGCCTCTGTGCACACGCAAGGTCGTGTGGGGTGTGGGCGTCACGGTCGTGTTTGTCGTCACGGCACCAAGAAGAGCCATGGCCCACGGTATCGGGGGCGGCCCGGATCTCGCAGTCCCCTTTCAGTATGTTGTCTTTGGCGTCGTCTTGGCCCTGATTGTGTCTTATGTGGCTCTCGCATTGTTGTGGCGCGAGCCGAGGTTGCAGGACGGCCCGCGGTATGAAGGACCGGGTCGTAAGGTCCGCACTCGACCGATCCTGGCCGCCGCCGGGATTGTCGCCCTTCTTCTTGTCATCGGTCAGGTCGTCCCGGCGATCTTTGGATTCGACCGAGATCCCACTCGCCCAACAATCGCTCCAGTCTTGGTCTGGGTGGTGTTCTGGTTGGTGGTGCCCTTCGCTTCGGCTCTTATTGGGAGCTGGTACACCGACCTCAATCCCTGGCGGACCCTTGCCAGCAGCGACATGGACAAAACGCACATTCTTCAGCGGTTTGGAGTGTGGCCGGCTGCAATCATTTTCATAGTGTTTGCCTGGTTCGAACTGGTCAGTCCCAATTCAGGAGACCCGGTCACTCTCGGTGTTGCCGCACTTGCATACACGGTGTTTCTCGCGATGGTGATGGCCGTCGCGGGTAGAGAAGCTGGTCTGGCTTCCTTCGATGCATTCACGCCATACAACCGTCTATTTTCTGCCATCTCTCCGCTTGGTCGCAGCGGCGAAGGCAGGCTCGTATGGCGGGGGTGGCTTCGGGCCCTTCCGGTGATCCCGGAGTGGCCAGGTCTCTGGGTATTTGTTGTCGCGATGATCGGCTCCGTCGCGTACGACGGAGCCTCCGGCACCGACTGGTTTGACAACGTCACCTTCGGTCTGCTGGGAAGCATCGGTGGTCAGACCGCACTTTTGGTCCTTTCGGTCGTCGTAGTGGGCATGGGATTTTGGCTTGCGTCATTTGTCACAGCAAAGCTCGGCAACAGCAGCGTCACCACGACCAAAGTGACCCAGCGCTTCGCACACACCCTGGTTCCTATTGCCCTTGCCTATGCCGTTGCTCACTACTTCACGTTGATCATCTTTGAGGGTCAGCAACTCTTTGCTGCGATCTCCGATCCCTTCGGTCTCGGATGGAACCTGTTCGGTACCGCGGATCGTCGTGTCGACTTCTTCATTGTCGATAGCGAGCCGGTCTGGTATTTCCAGGTCGCTTCTATCGTTGGTGGAAGTTTGCTCGGGGTCGCCCTCGCCCACGACCGGGCCCTCGCTGATTACGGCGGAGATGCGGTTCGCTCCCAGTACGCGATGCTTGTTCTGATGATTGGTCTCGCTGCTCTTGGTTTGACGATCCTGGCCGGCTGATGGAGGTCTTTGCCCACTATTGGGGAATAGACGAGGTCGGCATCTTCGTGATTCCGGCCGTGCTTGTCGTCGTGCTGCTTCGTGGGATCGAGAAGAGGGCGAGAGTGAAGAGAAAAGAAGATGAACCTCAAGAGACAAGTCATGCCGACTGAGAACACAGTCTCCATTGAGACCACAAGCGCCCGGAGTCGCCTCGCGGCCTATGTCGCGTTGACAAAGCCACGGATCATCGAGCTTCTCCTGATCACAACCGTTCCGGCCATGGTCCTGGCCGCCGACGGATGGCCTGGCACGTGGCTCGTCTTGACCACGCTCATCGGGGGCACGCTGTCGGCTGGCGGAGCCAACACCCTAAATAGCTATGTAGACCGCGACATAGATCAGATGATGAAGCGAACCCGGGGTCGACCACTCGCTTTGCATGAAGTGGCGCCACAGAGAGCATTGGTGTTCGGCATAGTTCTCGGTTTGGCCGGGTTCGTTTGGCTTTGGGTCACAACCAATCTTGTGGCAGCTTCGATTTCGACCGCAGCTCTGCTCTTTTACGTTTTCGTCTACACAATCGCCCTGAAGCGCATCACGGTTCAGAACATCGTCATCGGAGGTGCAGCCGGAGCGGCGCCAACGCTGGTTGGCTGGGCTGCGGTCACGGGTACCGTCTCGGTGCCGGCCTGGGTCCTCTTTTTCATCGTCTTCTATTGGACGCCGCCCCATTTCTGGGCTCTCGCGGTGCGATACAAAGACGACTATGAGACGGCCGGCGTACCCATGCTTCCCGTAGTCGCTGGAGTCGAGGCAACCACACGACGCATGCTTCTCTACACCGGGTTGATGGTCGGCGTGTCCCTGACGCTCGTCCCGCTCGGCGGGATGTCATGGATTTACCTGGTCGCCGCGCTTGGTCTCGGTGGCTGGTTCCTCTGGGACACGTGGCGAGTCTTTCGAGAGCCGGAGCGGGCAATGAAGCTGTTCACCACATCGACCGTGTACCTATCGGTGTTGTTCGCTGCGGTGATGTTGGACGTGTTGCTGTGAAGTGGCTCATCGCGATGTCGGCTCTCGCCGCACTTACTTTCGCCGCGTGTGGAAATGACAAGGTCGACGGTTTTGCCCAGATCGCGTCGGCGAATGGCAGCGTTGGTGTGGGAGAACAACGTGTTCTGATCGCGATCATCGACCCGACGATGGATGAGTATCTAGCCGCTCCCGACGTGGCGGCGACAGCCACTCTCAGGGATCGCATCGGCTCACCGATCGGCGAGTACGAGGGCGATTTCATCTGGATCGTCCCCGAAGTGCGCGGCCTCTATGCGTTTCACATGGACATCCCGGGCCCTGGAACGTTTCAGATCACCGTTTCCAGTGATGCCTTCAATGACGCAGGTCCGGTCGGGCTGGTCACTGTGGAGGATCCCGGTGTAATCGTTGTCGGCAACGAAGCTCCTTTATCCGAGACGCGGACCACTGCTGACCACGACATCAACGACATCACATCGGACCCGAATCCCGATCCTAAGTTTTATGAGATGAGCGTGGCTGACGCGGTGGTTGGCGGGCCGACCGCCATCGTCTTCGGAACGCCTGCATGGTGTACTTCTCAGGCCTGTGGTCCCTTGCTTGACCAGGTGAAGGCGCTTTCGACCAGATACGCCGATCTCAACTACGTCCACGTCGAGGTTTACGAAGACATCCACGTCAGCTCGTATGAGGAATTGACCTTGGTTCCGTCGGTCGTCGAGTGGGGCCTTCCCGCCGAGCCTTGGGTGTTCGTCACTGATGCAAATGGACTGGTGACGGCCAGTTTTGAAGGTGTCGCAAGTGAGACCGAATTGATCAACGCCTTTGCGGCCGTTTTGCCCTGATCTGTCAGGTTTTGGTCGAAGTTGGTTGGAGGTTCTCAATCTCCGTATGATGCCGACCCGATGGCCTGGCTCCGCCTCCTTCTAGCGCTACGTTTGTCGCGATTTGTCGCCCTCGCTGGCGTTGCCCTTCTACTTACGTCGTGCTCGCTCATCGAGGTCGATTCACCCCTGACCACGTTCGATCCAGCGGGTCCCAATGCCGATCGGATTGATGGCCTTTTCTGGATGGTGTTCTGGATTGCCACGGTTGTTTTCGTTCTGGTCATGGGTGCGCTGGTCGTGATCCTCGTTGTTTTCAGGGACCGCGACAAAGACTCGACCAAAGAACCAAAGCAACTTCACGGAAACGCCAAACTGGAAGTGATCTGGACAGTGATTCCGGCTCTGATCCTGGCCGCGATCGCAGTGCCCACCACCGCCTCTGTTTTCGACCTGACTGGGTGTGATCCCGCCTCGATGCGCGTCGAACTGACCGGTCATCAATGGTGGTTCGAATATCACTACCCGGACTACGACATCGATACCGCCAACGTTCTGGTGATACCCGTGGATCAGGAGGTCTGTTTGGAGATGACCTCTGATGACGTCATTCACAACTTTTGGATTCCGGCCCTGATGGGGAAGCGCTACGTCGTACCCGGTCAGATCACCCTGCTTCGAATGGAGGCGGATGAGACCGGCGAGTTCTGGGGCCACTGCGCTGAGTTCTGTGGCCTTTCTCACTCTCTAATGCGGGCGCGGGCCCAAGTGATGGATGTGGGCGACTTCGACGCCTGGATCGAGGCCCAACAAGAGCCCGCGGCTCTCCCCGTTGAGGGCGACCCCGGCTATGACGGGTACCAGCTATTCCTCAACAAAGGATGCGTGCAATGTCACACCGTGCGTTTCGACGACCCTGAATCCTCGAACATCATCGCCAGGGAGGCGTTCAACGGGCCCGATCTGACCCATTTCGCATCACGCAACGTGTTTGCCGGCGCCACCCTCCCCGGGGACGGGCAGTCGTATGCTGCCGCATTGACCGGATGGCTCGCCGATCCGCCCAACGTCAAGCCCGGGAGTTTCATGCCCAACCTGGCCTTGACCGCCCAGGAAATCGATTCGCTGATCGTCTGGCTGGAGGGCAACAAATGACCGCAACTGCCGAGCGCCCAGCAAGCACGATCTTCAAACGACCCTCGACGCCGAGCGGTCTGTGGGGGTGGATCACGACCGTCGATCACAAAAAGGTCGGCATCATGTATGGATACGCCGCATTCACATTCTTCCTGATCGGCGGTGTCGAGGCCCTGCTGCTACGAGTCCAGCTTGCACAGGCCAACTCCGAGTTCCTCACTGCCGGGGCATACAACGCCTTGTTCACGATGCACGCCACGACGATGATCTTCTTGTTCATCATGCCGGCATCGGCGGCGTTCATGAACTACCTGATTCCGCTGATGATCGGAGCTCGAGACGTCGCCTTTCCTCGGCTCAACGCCCTGTCCTTTTGGATCTTCTTCTTCGGTGGGATCTTTCTATACAGCACATTCATCTTTGGCACTTCGTTGGCGCCGATCAGCCCGGAGGGGATCACAGGCAACATTCCCCTCGGAGGCGGCCCCGGTAGTTTCAATTTCTTAGCCGACTCGCCGGATGGGGGGTGGTTCGGCTATCAGCCAAATGCGGGGCCGCTCTATTCGCCAGGAACGGCAATGGACTACTGGGCGTTTGGGCTGCAGATCATCGGTCTCGCTTCGCTGATCTCGTCGGTCAACTTCATCGTGACCGTTTTCAACATGAGGGCAAAAGGAATGCGTCTTCTCCGCATGCCGGTCTTCATCTGGATGTCCACTGTTGTCGCTTTCTTGCTGCTGTTCTCGCTTCCGATCATCGCTGTTGCGCTGTTCATGGTTGGCTTTGATCGACAATTCGGCACATTGTTCTTTGCTCCCACAGGCGGTGGGGATCCGATCCTTTGGCAGCATTTGTTCTGGTTGTTTGGCCACCCCGAGGTCTACATCCTGATCCTGCCTGCAATGGGGATTGTCTCCGAGGTGCTCCCCGTGTTCTCCCGCAAACCTCTCTTTGGATATTCCGCCATTGTCTTTGCCGGCGCCGCGATTGCTTTCCTCGGCTTCGGAGTTTGGGCGCATCACATGTTTGCTTCTGGGATCACCCCGGTGGCTCAAGCTGCGTTTGGGCTGGCAACGATGACTATCGCCATTCCGACCGGGATCAAGATCTTCAACTGGATGGGCACAATGTGGGGAGGGCGATTACGTTTCACCACCCCGATGTTGTTCGCCATCGGCTTCCTGGCCATGTTCGTCATCGGTGGCCTTTCCGGAGTCACCCACGCCGTAGTCCCGTCCGATTGGCAGCAGACCGACACGTATTACATCGTTGCCCATTTCCACTATGTGTTGTTTGGCGGTTCGGTATTTGGGCTGTTCGCGGGTCTCTACTACTGGTTCCCAAAACTGACTGGGAAGGTAATGAACCCCCGTTTGGGCAAGATCCACTTCTGGCTCATGTTCATCGGGTTCAATCTGACCTTTGCTCCGATGCACTGGCTCGGTCTCCAGGGAATGGTTCGGCGGACCTGGAAGTACGCACCCGAGAACGGGTTCGAGCCATGGAACATCGTCATCACGATTGGCGCATTCATCATTGCCTCCGGATTTCTTGTCTTCATGTACAACTGGTGGCACAGCCGCCGTAAGGGTGTGGACTCCGGTCTTGACCCGTGGGACGCCAGGACCATTGAATGGTCGATTCCCAACCCAACGCCTGAGTACAACTACGCCAAGACGCCAGTGATCACACGGCTTGATGAGTTCTGGCACATGAAATATGACCAGGACGAAGACGGTCGTGCCGTGCGTAAACCCGATGCCGACGAAATGCTGACTCAACTCGAGTACGAAGGAAACAACCCGGAGTCACCGATACACCTCCCCGCTCCCTCCTACTTCCCCTTTGTGATGGCGATCGGCCTGCCCCTGGTGTTCTATGGCGTGATCTATCACACCACCCCATGGGGTAAGGCCTTGATTCTCATCGGGGTTGTAGTGATGTTGTCCTCACTGATCGGATGGAGTCTCGAGC
The DNA here is from genome assembly GCA_964195235.1 of uncultured Acidimicrobiia bacterium. Classification (GTDB taxonomy): domain Bacteria; phylum Actinomycetota; class Acidimicrobiia; order Spongiisociales; family ZC4RG35; genus CAXMPK01. The sequence continues at coordinate 34,883 of CAXMOW010000004.1, forward strand.
CTCTCGAGGAACCACTCGAGGATCACAATGACGGGATGATCGATCCGGAGGGCGCCGTTGTCTGACGTATCCCACGACACAGCGGTCGATACCCACGACGAGCATGAGTCGACCGGGATCGACAACCGCAAGCTGGGGATGTGGTTGTTCCTGAGTTCGGAGTTTCTGCTATTCGGCGCACTGATCTCGAATTATCTGCTCTATTCGAATCGTTCCGGCTTCGAAGGGGTCTATCCGGCTGAGATCTACGACATCCCATTCACTTCGGTCAGCTCGTTTGTCCTGCTGATGAGCTCACTGACGATGGTCCTGGCGCACAATGCGTTGAGTAGTGGCGACCAAAACGGCACCCGCACCTGGCTCTTCGCAACGGCGGCATTGGGTGCGGTGTTCTTAGGCGGTCAGGTTTTCGAGTTCACCGAATTCATCGTCCAATTTGATATGACCCTTTCGACCAACCCGGCAGCTTCGGCCTTCTACCTGCTTACCGGATTCCACGGCACTCACGTCGCGATAGGTGTGATCATGCTGCTGTCGTTGTGGGGCATCTCACGTAAACAGGGCGGTCTTTCCGAAAAACACGGTTTGAACCTCGAACTGGTCGGGCTCTATTGGCACTTTGTCGACATCATCTGGATTGTGATTTTCACCGTCGTCTATCTGCTCTCGGTCCAAACCTGATGACCGCTGAACAGCATCACGACGAACATCCCACACCGGCCCAATACTGGAAGATTGCGGCTCTCCTTGCGGTGCTAACCGCGATAGAAGTGGCGCTCTTCTACATCGATCAAGCCCTCGATCTACAGATCTTCAACGCCTTTGCACTGATCGGGCTGTCGACACTGAAATTCGTAATTGTGGTGGGTTGGTTCATGCATCTCCGTTATGAGAAGCCGATGCTGACTCGTTTCTTCACTGCCGGCTTCGTCCTTGCCGTCGGCCTTTACCTGGTCGTGCTGTCGGCGTTGGGGGTTGTCGCGATTCGGGGTGGTTAGGTCGTGTTGCCTACTTGGCATCCCCACTACGACCTCTGGGCCCTGATCTTCATCCTCGGTGTTGGCTATTGGTATGCCAATGTCCGAATCCGTCCACATCTTGCTCCTGGCGCCCCAGGGCCAACCCGCCGGCAGTGGTGGCAGTGGTACGTGGGGCTGGCTCTCATGTGGCTGGTGTCTGGCTGGCCGATCCACGACATCGGTGAGGAGTCGCTTTTCACCGTTCACATGTTTGAACACATGGTTCTTTCGCTAGCTGTTCCTGCTCTGCTGCTAATGGGAACACCTAGGTGGTTGGCCGACGCCACATTGGGTCATCCCAAGGTGGCTCGATGGCTAAGACCGCTTTGCAAAGCTGTACCGGCTTTTGTCATCTTCAACACCGTCTTCATACTGATCCACTGGCCCGAAATGGTGGAGTTGATGCTCACCAGCGAGCTGGCTCACTTCGGCCTGCACACGCTGCTTTTTCTATCGGCGTTTCTGATGTGGATGCCGGTTTTGTCCCCCACGTTGGCGATTTCCAAACTGGGTCGTCCGATGCAGATGCTTTACCTCTTTCTCCAGTCACTGCTACCCACCATCCCAGCATCGTTTCTCACGTTTTCGACAGTCGCGTTGTATCCGATCTATGGCAACGCCGCCGAGGCATTCGGGCTCACGGCTGTCTCAGACCAGACAATTTCAGGAGTCATGATGAAGCTGGGTGGAGGGTTTCTGATTTGGGCCACGATTGCAGTGATTTGGTTTCGTTGGACGTCCGAGGAGCGTGAATGGGAACAGATCGACAAACCGATGCAGGTGCCCCGATGAGCCTCCAACCAGGTCGCTTCTTCCTCCCGGGTCCGACCGAGGTGCACCCCAAAGTGTTGGCTGCACAAAACGCAGAGATGATTGGCCATAGGGGGCCGGCGATCAGAGAATTGATGGCCAGCATCGAGGATGGGCTCAAGCCATTATTCGTCACCGATCGACCTGTGATCGTGTCGACTTCGTCAGCAACAGGCTTGATGGAGGCCGCCCTTCGCAACGGTGTGCTTGACGGGAAGGTGCTCAGCCTTGTCACCGGAGCGTTCTCCAGTCGCTTTGCCGAGATCGGAATGTCCTGCGATTTCGACGTCGACGTCTGGGAGGTCACTTGGGGGGAAGTCCAATCACCCGACGAGCTCGCGGAACGGCTGGAAAGAAATCGGTACGACGCGGTCACCTTGTCTCATTCTGAGACTTCCACCGGATCGCTTCACGACTTGGAGGCAGTTGCCCGAGTTGTTGGTGAGCACGACGACACACTCCTGCTCGTCGATTCCGTTACCGGGATCGGTGGTGTCGAGACCAGACCCGATGACTGGGGCATCGACTTCATTCTCACCGGTTCACAGAAGGCGTTGGCCTTACCACCCGGTCTTGCGTTCGGTCTCGCGTCCGACAAGATGATGGAGCGATCCCGCCAAGCGCGGGGGCGGGGTTGGTACTTCGCTCTCGATCGTCTGATGGATGAACTCGAAGGGAATCAGACACCCGCAACACCGGCGTTGTCCCTTCTATATGCCCTCGATCTCCAATTGGACCGTATCGCCGCCGAAGGCATGGCCGCACGCTGGCAACGCCATCTTGACATGCAACAAAGGACTTTTGATTGGGTTGACGAGTTGAAAGCTGCCGGCGCCGGGATTGATGTGTTCGCAGCCGAGGGTCATCGCTCGCCCACGGTGACGTGTATCGCAATGCCAGGGGGTGATGGTGCTCCCACTGTCGTGGCTGCGATGGCTGAAAGGGGTTGGGTGATTGGTGGCGGGTACGGCAAGCTCGAAGAGTCAACGATCCGAATCGGCCACATGGGTGACCACACCGTTGCCGAATTGGACGGCCTTCTCGATGTGCTCGGAGCCGTCATCCGATGAAATACAAGGTGCTGGCGACCGACAAGGTCTCGAGCGATGGGCTCTCTGCCCTTGCAGAGGATGACCGCTTCGACGTCACTCATATCGATGATTCCTCGAGCGAGGCCTTCCTAGAAATACTAAAGGTTGCCGACGCGTTGGTCGTGAGAAGCGCCACCAAGATCGGACCTGCGATGATCGGATTGGCTCCTGAATTGAAGGTGATCGGTCGCGCCGGTGTCGGGATCGACAATGTGGATGTGGATGCGGCGTCTGCCAGCGGAGTTGCCGTCTACAACGCACCGGGTGGAAACACGATTGCAGCCGCCGAAATGACCATGGCACTGATTCTGTCTCTGATTCGAAAGATTCCGGCCGCAGAGCGATCTGTGCGCGATGGCCACTGGGATCGCGCTGCTTTCAAAGGCAACGAACTGCGTGGGCGCACACTGGGCCTCATTGGCGCGGGACGAATCGGGGGAGAGGTGGCGAGACGTTGTCAAACCTTTGGGATGGACTGCATTGTCTACGACCCTTACCTAACCCCGGATCGAGCAGCATCGATCAATGTCCGGCTAGTCGATCTCAACAACGTGCTCGACAATGCCGATGTGATCTCCATACATGTCCCCCTCACCGACGAGACGCGCCATCTCGTGGATGACGATGCCCTTTCACGGATGAGAAGCGGAGTTCTTGTCATCAACGCTTCCCGTGGCGGCGTAATCGACGAGTCAGCCCTCGCTCATGCCTTGGAGGCCGGCGCCATCGCCGGTGCGGCTCTTGACGTTTACGAGCGGGAGCCGTTGCCGGATGACAGTCCGCTCCGTGATGCTCCCAATCTGGTTCTGACCCCCCATCTGGGCGGGTCGACATCGGAAGCACAGGTTGAGGTAGCGCGAGAGGTGGCGGTGCACATTGTGCGTCATCTATGTGATGGGGATGTGAGCGGGGCGGTCAATGCCTCTCAGCTAGTTGAGAGGTAAGACTCAGCCTCTCAAACAGTTGAGAGGCTGCTGAGTCGTACTCAGATCAGCTGAACTACTGCTGCGTGTTCCTCTGATCCGCCTTCTTCAGCGTGATCGTCGGCCCCCGCGTAAAAGAGCACGGCAAGGATGACGACAAGAACGGTTCCGAGTCCAACGATGGCCCAGAGAAGGTCGCCAAACGAGATCTTCATCTGTGGTTTGGTCCCAGCAAGAGCGGCGAAACCGAGGATGCCTGCGGCGGTCAGGATGCCAACAATTGACGCTCCGCCGCTGGTCAGATGACTGGACTGGATCAGGATGTAGCCAAAAGGCACAACCAGCAAGACCAACAGGATCATCGAGACCATGGGGATGCTTATCGCATTTCCCAGGCGTCCCCGCACCGCCTCGAGTTCCTTTTCGTCGCCTTCGTCCACTGCAACCGGAGTGCCCAGAAGTTGGGGGACCGCTGAGGTGATCGCGCCGAGGACGGCTCCACCAATCAGCATGATCGCAAGCGTGGGCAACACGGGGAGTTGGATAAGACCTTCGCTTCCTTCGATTTCAGTTCCCATGCCTATCAAGGCAACGCCCGCCACAACACCCAAGATCAAGCCAAGAATCGCCCCGATCCAAGCTGTAGAAGATTTCGATCCCGAGAGCTGCATGGCAGGGTTTGACCACGCTGCGGCTGCTCTGGAGAAGCCAGCCACGACGGCACCAAATAGGATGCTCACCAGGGCGATCCCGATGATGACTCCACGAGACTCGACCTGCACGATCGGTCCTTCATCAAGAAGTACCGCAGCGGTATCGGCCCAGAACGCAGATGCGAAGAAGAACGCAATCAATCCGAGGGCTGCCCCCGTCCATGCACCCACTCTCACTGCGGTCTTGACTCGCTGACCAAGTGAGACCGGTTCGAGCGGCTCGTCTGGTTCTTGCTCGGTGAGGGTCTCGGAGATAACCGGCGCTTCGATGACTGGCGCTTCCATCACGGCTACCGCAGCAGCTGGCTCCTCCGGCGCGGGCTCTTCGGGGGTGGGGGCTTCGGAGACTGGCTCCTCGGCCGCCACAGGCGCGGGCGCAACGGGGGCGCCACCCGTCCAAGCGGAGAGAATGTCGTCGACTGATGCTCCGGTCTCGGCAGCGCGGGCAGCAGCCGAACGCTGGACGAGGTCGGCGGGTGCACCCAGTGCTGCGGCTGCCGCGTCTAGAAGATCACTCACGGGGTGGCACTTTAGAGGTGCGTGCGCACAGAGGCGTACATGGTGCGCATATGTGCGCACGCAGGAGTTGAACGCACACACTCATGGATTGAAGATTGGATAAGCTCCCATTCTTGACCCTAGATACCGACACAGTCGCGGGCCTGGAGGCCTACGAGCGTCACGACTGGGAACAGGCATACCGCTTTCTCAGTCCGTTGCTGGACTCTGAGAAAGAGACCCCTCAAATAGCCGAGGCCCTCGGGTCGGCGTCCTGGTGGTTAGGCGATATCGAAACCACGGTCAATGCCCGGCAAAAGGCATACGCTCTCTACATAGCGGCGGGACGGAAAGTTGATGCCTCCCGTGCCGCGATTCAGCTGGCAGAGGATCACATGCTGATTCTTCAGCCATCTACTGCCAGCGGTTGGCTGAGCAAGGCTCGCAGTCTCCTCGATGGTGTTCCCGTCGTCGTCGAGCATGGCCATCTGATGAGGTTGGAGGGGGTGCTTGCCGACAGTCTCAACGATGCCATCGATCTGTCGGTAAAGGTGCACCAAATCGGTGTTGAGCTGGGAGACGTTGACCTCGAGATGCTTGGCCTTCATGACCGCGGTCGGTTTCTGGTGGCCTCGGGAGAGGTTGAGAGTGGCATGGCCATGATGGAAGAGGCGATGATCAGCGCAGTTGCCGGCGAACTCAGCCCGAAGGTGACTGGCCGGATCTTCTGCAACATGATCGAGACCTGCGCGTCGATGGCCGACTACAAACGGGCAATCGAATGGAGCGACCAGACGATGCGCTGGTGCGAAGGGATGGGCAACGCTGGGGGCTACCCGGGCGTCTGTCGGGTCAGACGTTCAGAGTTCATGAGGCTGCGTGGGGCATGGTCGGAGGCTGAGAATGAGGCAAAGAGGGCTGTCGACGACCTTGTCAACACTAGGCCCTACATGGGGGAGGCTTTCGACGAGTTGGGCATGGTGAGACTCAACATGGGCGATTTCGAAGGGGCCGAGGAGGCGTTCCACAAGGCCCACTCCCTTGGTTCAAGCTCGATGCCCGGGCTTGCATTGATAAAACTTGCTCAAGGTGCAGCCGCAGAGGGTCTGTCGATGATCCAGTCACGACTTGACTCAACCGAGGGGTTGACAGCACGAATGAAGCTCTTGCCCGCAGCCGTGGAGATCGCACTGGGTGCCGCCGACCTGGCAGCAGCTGACGAGCATGCTTCCGAGTTGAAGAGTCTCGTCGACCGTTATGACTCTGATGTCATGAGGGCCTTTTCTCTCCAGAGTGAGGGACGGGTGGCAGCTGCCAAAAACCAAACCGGCGATGCTGCACCACTCTTCCAGAAGGCCGTGGACCTTTTGTTGGCGAGTGGTCTGCCCTTTGAGGCAGCTCGGGCGAGGGTTGATCTCGGCAGGGCTTTGACGCTGACAGGCTCGCAGAGTTCGGGCCGGCTGGAGATCGAGGCGGCAAAAGCCGAATTCGAGTTTCTGGGGGCTCAGGCAGAACTCGATCTCCTCGCGGAAACACCAACCGATCGGGGCGCATCCGGGCGACGAGAAGATGTCGTCACCATGATGTTCACCGACATCGTGCGATCGACTGACCTGGTCGGCGTCATCGGCGATGATTCGTGGGCCGACCTGATCGCCTGGCATGACCGGACCATTCGCGTTTTGATCGGTGAGCACTCCGGGAGCGAGATCGATCATGCCGGCGATGGGTTCTTCGTCTCGTTCGACTCAGCAGGGAAGGCCGTGGAGTGCGCGGCTCAGATTCAGAGGGTTTTGCGTCGGCACCGAAAGGAAGAAGGGTTCTCGCCGCGGGTGAGAATCGGGATCCACAGCGGACAGGTGCTCCGATCAGAGGAGGGGCTAGTGGGTCACCAGGTTCACATCGCAGCGAGGGTGGCGGCGGCGTGCGAAGGTGATGAAGTGCTCGTAACACTGGAGACTATGGAACAGACTCTCGGCTTCGTATTGGAAAACGAGCGTTCAATAACAGTTGACGGTTTAGCGGAGCCTTTGGTCGTGGGATCGTTGTCCTGGAACGAATGATTGTTCGGGCGAGGCGCTCCATCCCGGGGTAGCCTCAAATGGCTCGAGCTCGAAGTAGGACATGGATCCAGCACAACTCGAAGATCTGCCCCTGTTTTCCGGGCTCTCTCGCCGACAGAGAAAGACCATCGCTCAACACGCCGACGAGGTTGAAGTCGCCCGCGGTGTCAAACTTGTCGAACAAGATCGTCTAGCCAACGAGCTTTACGTCATAAAGACAGGATCGGCCGACGTGTTCGACGGAGATGACTTGATCAACCGGCTTGGTCCGGGGGACATTGTGGGCGAGATCGGTGTTCTGGAGACACACAAGAGGACCGCCACCGTGATCGCTACCAGCAACATCTCGGCTGTTGTGATGTATGGCCCTGAGCTCACTGCACTGAAAGACTCCGTTCCTGGTTTGTTTGCGGATCTCGAGGAGTTGATCCGGTCACGTCTCCACGGAGACACATAAGCGCCAGTCAAGACCGAAGTCGCTCAACTCACGTCCACAGTTAGCCTGCAACTCGCATGTTCGGAGCCATCAGCTACCCGCCCATTCCCATCTGGGATGTCGGGCCATTCGCGTTCTCGCTACATGGAGTGTTCGCCGCGCTCGGGTTTCTTGCCGGTGCACTGTTGGCCACACGAGAGTTGCGAAAACGGGGCTACGACGTCCTCAAATACCAGTCGGCGCTCACTTGGGGTCTGATCGGCGCCCTTCTCGGTGCGCGGTATCTCACGGCTCCCGCTGCAATTATGAACGGCACGCCGATTCTCGAGGCTCTCAACCCGATCTCAGGCAATTTCTCGATATTGGGTGGTTTTCTCGGAGGAATCGCGGCCGGTTCCTGGCGAATGAAACAGGTCGAGTTGTCGGTCTGGCCGACCCTGGATATGTCCGCCTTCGGGTTGGCCCTGGGAACAGTCGTCGGACGATTCGGGGATATCGCCATCGTCGAGCACCTTGGTCGGATTACTGATGTCGCGTGGGGTTATGGAGTGAAACCGGGTTACATCCTGGCCCCCCAACACACCAGACTCCAGTGCGCTGAGTCGGCCAATCTGGTAGACGGGTTCTGTCCCTACCCCGGAGATGTTGCGGTCGCTGGCATCTACCACCACGTCGCGGTGTACGACTTGATCGGCGCAGCCATCCTGCTCGGCGTCCTCTACTTCGTACGCAGCCGCTTCCGGTTGCACTACGGCCAGCTCTTCTTTCTCTGGGTTGCCTGGTATGGACTCCAGAGGTTTGTTCTCGACTTCATGCGCTTCGGTATGGGTGACGCCGAAATCGGGAGTTTCACCTGGAATCAGATCAGCGGCTTAGGGGCCGGGATTGGTGGTCTAGTCCTGGTGTGGCTGATGGGTCGCAGAGAGTCGCTCGTCAGCGATGAGGAAGACGCCCTCAGGGGCGCCGTCCTCGAGTCCGCCCCCGCCTAGTGGTTTAGTGGCCTAAACGGCGTTCTTCTCGTCTCGCCAGGCAAGCCATTCGGCAACGGGTGCCAGGTCGTAGTTGGTATCACCATCAAATCCCAGTGTGATGAAGGTGGCCCCCGCCTCGTATAGATCGTCAGCTGTCTCCGGTTTCGCCGGGGTAGCTCCCGCAGATCGCTCGATCTCCCCTGGCTCGCGTCCAATGTCGACACAGTGGTTGTCGAGAACCTGATTCTTGTGGCGGATCACATCGGCGCCGCCAAAGCCATGCCAGATGTGGGCGTATTCGGCGGTGTAGCGAAGTGTCTTCTTCTCCCCACCACCCCCGATGAGGATCGGGATGTCACGAGTAGGGGCAGGGTTCAGTTTCGACCAGCGATCGGTGATTCGGGGAAGGGCCTGCCGCAAGTCGGCGAGCCGTGACCCTGGCGTGCCGAAGTCGTAGCCGTATTCGTCGTAGTCCTTCTCGAACCATCCGGCACCGATGCCGAAGATGAGCCTGCCCTCCGAGGCGTGGTCAACCGTGCGTGCCATGTCAGCCAAGAGCTCAGGGTTGCGGTAAGAGTTGCAAGTGACCAGAGCACCGATTTCGACCCTTTCGGTGATCTCGGCCCACGAGCCGAGCATGGTCCAGCATTCGAAGTGCCTTCCGTCAGGATTCCCAAAGAGCGGGAAGAAATGATCCCAGTTGAAAATGGCGTCGACCCCCATCTCCTCAGCGCGGACGACTGCGGACCTGATGTCGGAATAGTCGGCGTGTTGTGGCGGTAGGCCAACTCCGATGCGAACGGGATGTGTCATAGGGCTCCTGGCTCGGTGGGGTCGGGAACCTTAGACCTCGATCCCGTGCATCGAATCCACAATCAGCGCGTCCACTACGGCTTTCAGGGCTTCAGACTCGGAAGCCCCTTCTTCGAGAGTGGCCGTGTAGGTGGCGAGTTGACGATGCGCTGATGTCCCATGTTGAACAATGTCTCGGGCGTGCCTAATTTCTTCTCTGACGTCGAACTGGACGGCGTCCTGGGCCAGGATCTCGATGAATTCTTCGATCAGCTCATTCATCGGGACGAGCTTGCCCTTCCCAAAATCCACGAGGGACCCGTCGGTGCCATATCGTTGGGCCCGCCATATGTTCTCTTCGATCATGCCCGGCGAGTAGACGCGCCACTTCTGATTGTTGCGGCGGAGCCTGTAGAGGTACCCGAGAAGACATTGGTAGAGGGCGGCGATGGTCATTGCATCGTCGAGACGTGTGCATACGTCGCTGACACGCATCTCGAGTGTCGGAAATCGAACGGATGGCCGTATATCCCACCACAACTTTGTGGCGTCCTCGATCAACCCCGCTTCCACCAGGACGTCCACGTAACGCTCGTATTCGCCCCACGAGTCGAATTCCTCGGGGATGCCCGTCCTCGGCATGTTCTGGAAGATGACCAGCCGATAGGCATGCAGACCAGTAGGGCTTCCATCCCAAAACGGGGAAGACGTGCTCAACGCAAGCATGTGGGGAAGCATGTATTTGACCTGATTCATCAGATCAATTCGGAGATCTGGGTTCTCGATGCCCACATGCACATGCATCCCACATATGACCAGCTGTCGCGCCACCTGCTGAAAGTCGGCTGCGAGACGCAAATAGCGGTCATCTTCAGTGGTCTCCTGATGTGCCCAGTTCGCGAACGGATGAGTAGATGCGGCGATGATCGCGCCGCCGTACTCGCTGACCACTCCATTCAGGTCACGACGGAGCTGGGCAACCTCATCGCGGGCTTCAGAGATCTTGGTGCAGACACCGGTCCGAATTTCGATTTGGGCTTTGAGGAACTCGTGAGTGGCCGCCTCGCCCACAACCTCGTTGATTGTCTCCCACATCGCCTGAGGGGGACTCTTGATCAAGTCTCGAGTCGCCCTGTCGACGACCAGGTATTCCTCTTCGACTCCGACGGTGAATGCGGGACGTTCCATGGGCGAGAAGCTAGTGGTCCATCTGGCCTCGTCGCTCTTGGGCGCATTCCTCGCGGACGTGGCACCCGTCGAGGTGGTCGTTGACCAGACCCATGGCCTGCATAAAGGCATAGACGGTGGTCGGACCGACAAACGACCAGCCCCGCGTCTTCAGGTCCTTGGATAGTGCAGTTGAGGTGGCGGTGATCGCAGGAATCTCGGTTGGGGTTGGTGCCTCGGGTTCGGCCCACGACCAGAAGTAAGACGACAGTGATCCACATTCCTCGACCAGATCGAGGGCGCATTGCGCGTTGTTGATCGCGGATCGGATTTTCCCTTGATGTCGGACGATGCCGGCGTCGCCGAGGAGTCGTTTTACATCGCCCTCTCCGAACCTGACCACAACTCCAGGATCAAATTGTGCGAAGCCTGCCCTGAAATTATCGCGTTTTCGCAAGATGGTGAGCCAAGACAACCCCGCCTGAAAACCCTCCAGACAGATCTTCTCGTAAAGACGGTGGTCGTCGATAACGGGATGACCCCATTCATTGTCGTGATAGCTCCGGTAGATCTCAGGTTCCGACCCCCACCAGCAGCGGATGATCCCGTCTTCGTTGGTGACCAACTCCATCGGTTGAGTCTTACACGCTGCGGTTTACCCGGCGTTAGCAACATTGCTCATAATCTGAATGCTCGTGAATACAACGCGAACTCGTGACGCCTTCTCCGGTGCAGCTGCCGCCGGATTGGCCCTTGGTGTCTCTGAACTCATCGCCGGATTGGTCAGTGGTCTTTCCTCGCTAATCGAGGGTCTGGGCAACTGGGTCATCGACGTGTCCCCAAAGCCGCTCAAGGACTTCGCCATTGAGGTTTTTGGGACCAATGACAAGCTGGTCCTCCTCATTTCGATCGGCGTTGTCACGCTTCTTTTCGGTGCAGTGGTGGGGGTATATGCCCGCAAACGGTTCGGTATCGCGGTCACTGCCTTTATCGGCTTCGCGGTTGCCTCGGCCTTCGCCGCCGCCCGCGACGCTCAGATCTCCCTGGCACTGGCAATCATCCCGGCCGGGGTCGCCGCTATCACCGGTCTCGCGGTGCTCCAGTGGCTCTACGGCCTTGGCATGGGAGCAGGCCAAGCGACCGACACCGAGAGCGAGTCTGGACGGGTTTGGTCGCGTCGTAACTTCATCATCGGTACTGGCGCCGTTTTTGGCCTTGCGGCGGTGTCGGCAGCGAGCGGCAGATGGCTCTTGGAAACGGCCAAGCGCGCCGTTGCCCGTCGCAACGAAGTGGTGTTGCCAAGTGCGGCTGTGACCCTCCCGCCGGTGCCGCCGGCCGCCGAGCTGGGCATCGACGGCCTGGTGCCGATCATCGTGCCCAACGACGACTTCTATCGGATCGATACCGCCTTTGCAGTTCCGACCATCGTTCTCCAGGACTGGACTCTCACGGTGAGGGGGCGAGTCGACCGTCCTTACACCATCACTTATGCCGATATTCTCGACATGCGCATGGTCGAGATGGATGTAACTCTCTCGTGTGTCTCCAACAGGGTCGGTGGCACTCTCGTGGGCAATGCTCGGTGGCGAGGGGTTCCGCTTTCCGAGATTCTCGATCGAGCCGGGGTGAGGGATGACGCCGAGCAGATAGTCGGGCGTTCCACTGACGAGTTCACCGTTGGATTCCCCTTGGAAACTGCATACGACGGTCGTGATGCGCTAGTCGCAGTAGGAATGAATGGCGATCCTCTTCCCTTTGAACACGGGTTCCCTGCTCGTCTCGTTGTGGCAGGTTTGTACGGATATGTGTCCGCTACCAAGTGGCTGACGGAGATCGAATTGACTGGTTGGGACAACTTTGATGCCTACTGGGTCCCCAGGGGCTGGTCAAAAGAAGGGCCGATCAAGACGCAAAGCCGGGTCGACACTCCACATAACGCGGAACGGATCACAACTGAGCCGCGCACTGTTGCTGGAGTTGCATGGGCACCCGATCGCGGAATCTCCAATGTCGAGGTTCAGTTGGGTGAAGGTGAACCGTGGAGGGAGGCCGAGTTGTCAGAACCGCTGTCGGTCAGCAGTTGGGTTCAGTGGCAAATCCCATGGGCCCCGTCTGTAGTTGGCCGGAATGTGATCACATGTCGAGCGACCGATGGCGACGGTGTGCTTCAGGACGAGATGGTGCGCCCACCCGCTCCCAATGGCGCCACGGGTTGGCACGCCCAACCTGTCCTCGTCGAAGAGGCTTAATGAGCTAGTCGGCGCGTCTAACAAGCCGGACCGGATCATTCGTCGGCCCGATTTGATCGTCAGTCGGCAGAGTCAACCGCCGATACCGCCCATGCAAGACCCGAATCAGGGTCTTCGATGGTAATTCTCAGCTGCCAACCCGTTCCAGGTGCACTGTCGTCGAACCAAAAGAAACCAAGACGACCAACGGCTGCTGCGAATTCGTGAGGGTCCGGCGGCCAGTCGAGGTCACAGAGCATGGCTACAACCCACCACGCCCCATAGCGACCCGCGGCGGCGCCTCGACGTCTTCCATGAGCGCCACCGGAGGCGCCCGCCCAGGCCATCCATGCGAAGGCGTCATCGGGGCGTAGCTGCGTCATCCGCGCCCGGCTGAGACCCAGGGCCCTCACCGCGTTGGTTGCGGAGCCTTCGACTGTGACGGTCTCGCAGCGTCCGTTGGATTCGGTTGTCCATGCCTGGACCAAGTCAGAAAGTGCTGATTCTGAATCGTGGTCGTCGACGATTACCGGATCTTCTCCCAAATCGACCGGCTGAGTTTTGGGCGGATTGGGAGACGGCGCCTCGAGCTTGTCCGACTTGTAGGTAGCCAACGCATATGAAGGCTCCCATTCCTGGAGGCGAGCAGGTAAATCTGCCACCTCGTCGACGTTGAGTTCTCCACGGATAGCTCGCTCGGCGGCGAAAGTTGCCCGTTCGGGCCCATGCTCGATGTGTGGTTCGAGCTCCCCCCAGGTTTTGGTCGACGAGGCAACCTCAGGTAGCGGACCAAGCGCGAAGCGTGCCGCACCTTCTGCCAAAACCGGGCCCGCATAGAGGGGCGGGGCCTCGAGCGCCAGTCGGTATCTGATGTGCTCGTCGACACCCCAAAGTTGCTTGCCCCTGGTGACCGCCTCCTGACATCTCATGCGCAGCTCGACCAGGTCGTCCCACCCCGCGTTTTCGCAATAGCCGTCGACAACGCGGAGAAGTTCGTCCATGTCGGACACCTCGATGGCCTCGATCGCTCGCTGGGTGATCATGGGTTTTCGCCAATGCTGATTGGCAGATCGAGGTTGGACCACTCCGAGAATGACCCAACGTAGACCTCCGGCATCTCCAGACCGGCGAGGACCATCGCCAATGCGTTATGACACGCATTTACCCCGCTGCCACACGAGACCACGGTGTTCTCCCCAATACGTTCAAACCGTCGCAGAAGATCGTTTGAGCCCAGAAACCGACCATCCTCGGCAGTGTTCCCGGTTGCTGGAATGTTGATGGCTGCCGGTATGTGCCCCGCCTTCGGATCGATCGGTTCGTATTCACCTCGATAGCGGGCGCTGGCCCGTGCATCGATGTGTGGTCGATCTTCCAACTGGTGACGAGTAGCCACCCCGGTGAACTCCACCTTGGGATATGTGGTGCCGTTCCTGGTGACGTTTCCAGTGTCGACCGGCCTCCCCTCATCAACCCATCGTTGATAACCGCCGTCGAGGACACGAACCCGTTCGTGACCTATCGATCTCAACATCCACCACATGCGTGCGGAGACCGTGTTCTTCATGTCGTCGTAGACCACCACTTCGTCCGCTGCACCAATTCCGAGCCGTCCCAAGGTCTCCGCAAATCCGCTGGGATCGGGCAGAGGGTGCCGTCCCGGACCTGATTCTGAGGCCAGATCGGTGTCGAGGTCGACGAATACGGCACCGGGGACGTGCCCTGTCTCGTAGGTATGGCGGCCGTAGTTGGGGTCAGTCAGGTCCCATCGAATGTCGTTGAGCACGACCTCGTCGAGACGCTCAGCCAGCTCCGTAGTCGAAATCAGCGGTTGCATCGTCATCATTTCAGGACAGCTCGACTCTCTTGTTTTGTGCTATTTGTAGACGCGTTTGGTGGAGGGGGGCCCGGAAGCGAAGACAGGAGTGGTCTGGCTTACTCCTCTTCGGTGAGAGTGCTATCCCTGCGCAACTCGGAGCCGAGGTCGGTGACCGTGGATCCGACCGCGGAAGCGAACGACCCAACCGCCTCCTTGAGCTGCTCCCTGATTGCAGGGTCTTTCAGTGCGGTTGTGACCGACTCGGCTACCTGATCCCAGGCACCAGCGAGGGTTGCAAAGGCTTGTTTGATCTCATCTTCGGAAGGTCCCCGTTCGTCGGCGACCTTTCGATAGGTCTCCTTGAGACGACGACCGATCCCGCTGAACTCGGCTGTCGCCGAATCCCAGGGGTCGCTGGGTGATTCGGTCGTAGGATCTGAGTCGTGCTTCTCCACTTACTCGATGGTACCTATGAACTCTTCCGTGCTCACTTCGGCAGAAAGGACACGGTCCCTGGCCCCGACGGCGCCGACATCCGGGCGACTCTGGGGATCCTTGAATCGACGTTGGCTCTGCTCCGCGAACCCGGTGTTACTCACCTTGCCGCCAGTTTCGACACGGTGATCGAGTCGTACCGAAACGACATGTTTCCGGGATACAAATCTTCCGCGGGGATGGATGAGGAGCTTTTGGTCCAGTTTCCTTATGCAGAGAAGGCTCTAGAGGCAATCGGAGTGGTGGTTTGGCAGGGTATCGAGGTCGAGGCCGATGATCTGCTCGCCGCCGCCGCGATTCGCTGGGTTGAAGATGTAGATCAGGTGGTCATCGCAACACCGGACAAGGATTTGAGCCAGGTGGTGGTCGGCGATCGCATAGTCACCTACAACCGACGGCAGGAGAAGATCGTTGATGAAGACGGTGTCGTCGCGAAGTTCGGTATCCACCCGGAGTCGATCCCTGACTACCTCGCGCTGGTTGGAGACACGGCCGACGGGGTGCCCGGGTTACCCGGCTGGGGTGCCAAGTCGGCTTCAACGTTGTTGGCTCGCTACGGGAG
The DNA here is from genome assembly GCA_964195235.1 of uncultured Acidimicrobiia bacterium. Classification (GTDB taxonomy): domain Bacteria; phylum Actinomycetota; class Acidimicrobiia; order Spongiisociales; family ZC4RG35; genus CAXMPK01. The sequence goes on from CAXMOW010000004.1 coordinate 50,470, forward strand.
ACTGGAAATGATCCCGTCTTTGGTCGACGAGTGGGATGTAACGGTGAGGAGCGCGTCCAAGCTGTCGACGACCTTCAACGAGATGCAGGAGGAGGTCTACTTGTATAGGGAGTTGACGACGTTGCGTTTGGACATTTCGTTCGAAGAGGAGTTGTCGGACCTCGAGTGGCGAGGCGTCCCAAAAGATCGATTCCTCGCTTTCTGCGACGAACGCCACTTCGACGCGGGGGCGATCAGGGTGCACCGCTGGGCAGACTGAGCGTGTGCTCAGTCCTCGTCGCTCACCCAGACGAGATCGAAACGGTCGAGACACTCTGCACATCGGTACGCCACTGGGGTGCCGTCCTCGAGAGGCTCGTCGTCGGGAGGTAAGAAGCTCAGCAGATGAGCCGTTCCTCCGCACTCGACACAGTTGATCGTGGGAGGCGGACTGTTCACAGCTCGCTGGGAGGCTTGGCGAGGAGGAGGATCACGACACCGATGACACCTGCTAGAGCAGACCCGGCAAAGATCCCAACTTTGGCAAGGTCGGTGAGGTGGGGGTCGGTGAAGGCGAGTCCAGCTACGAACAGGGAGACGGTGAACCCGATCCCAGCCACCGCTGCCAATCCGATGACATGCATCCAGCCGGTGCCGGGCGGAAGTTTCCCGATGTTCAATCTGACCGCGGCCCAGGTGAATCCAGTGATGCCAACCAGCTTTCCTAAAACAAGACCAGCTGCCACACCCATCGCGACGGTCGACCCCATGGCTTCACTAAAGCCGATCTCACGGAAGTTCAGTCCGGCATTGGCGAAGGCGAAGATTGGCACGATCAGGAAAGAGCTCCAGGCAACGAGACTCAGTTCCATTCGATTGAGTGGGGATACCGATTCCCGGGCTATCTCGGCGACCAGAAGTGCCTCATGGTCGGCATGTTCTTGGTCGTGGTAGTTGGTGACCTCGGGCGGATACGCGTCCAAGATCCCTCGCGTTTTCTCATCGAGCTCCTCAGCGGAATAGTGGGGTCGTGCAGGAGTCAAGAAAGCGAGGGCCACGCCGGCCAGGGTGGCGTGGATCCCTGATTCGAGAGTGAGATACCAAATCACCAGGGCGATAGGCACGTAGAAGGTAAGTGATCTGACGCCGACCTTGTTTGCAATCCAAACTGTCAGCAGTCCGATAAGGGCAGCGGCGAAGTAACCGGCATTGAGTTCATCGGTGTAGAAAATGGCTATTACCGCGATCGCACCGATGTCATCGGCAATTGCGACAGCAAGCAGAAAGAGCTTGGCACCCGAAGGAACTCTGGAACCGAGGAGGGCCACGATTCCGAGCGCAAATGCGATATCCGTCGCCATCGGGATTCCCCACCCCCTGATTGCCTCGCCGCTCGCTCCGACATTGAGGAAGATGTAGATCAAGGCGGGGAAGACCATCCCGCCCAAGGCAGCCATCACCGGGAGGGCCGCGGCGCGTGGGTCCCGAAGGTCGCCCAGAACGAGCTCACGCTTGATCTCGAGGCCGACCACGAAGAAGAAGATCGCCATTAAGCCGTCATTGATTATTTCCAGCAACGACTCGTCAAGATGAAACCCAGCAATCTCGACACTGACGCGCTCCTCGAGAATGGCGAAATAGGTGTCGGAGAAAGCGCTGTTGGCCCAGAGGATTGCCGCGACAGCCGCTAAGAGCAGCACTATCCCCGACGCCGCCTCCACGCGGCTGAAGCGGACGAACGGTCTGACAAACGTCTTGGGCACAAACCGATCAGATGAGATCCAGGTCTGGTGTCTCGGATCCATCTACTTAGCCGACACTCTTTCCCGCGGACATCAACAACTCGGCCGCCTGCACCACCCTCGAAGCCATTCCGGTCTCAGCACTTCTCATGTACGCGGGGGTCGTAGGCCTTCTTGTCGCCCACTTCCCCGTCGATCTTGAGGACACCGTCGTAGTTGCTCATCATGTGGTCGACGATCGGGCGTGTGTAGGCGTACTGGGTGTCGGTGTCGACGTTCATCTTGATTACGCCGTAGCCAATGGCCTCATGAACTTCGTCGAGGTTCGATCCGCTGCCACCGTGGAACACGAGGAAATGCCGGGCATCGTCACCGAAGCGCTCGGCAACTGCGGCTTGTCCGTCCCGGAGAATCTTTGGGTCGAGCTCAACCGCTCCAGGTTTGTAGACACCATGGACGTTGCCGAAAACGGCGGCAAGGAGATAGCGACCCCGGTTGAAGGTACCCAGAACCTCGGATACTCGCACCATGTCTTCGGGTGACGTGTACAGCTTCGACCGATCAACGTCTTCGTGATCAGTTGCGTCCTCGGTACCGCCGACGATCCCGATCTCCAACTCGAGGACGATGTCCAACTCGGCACATAGATCGAGTAGCTCGTCGGCAATAGCCAGGTTTTCTTCCATCGGAATCGACGAAGCGTCCAGCATGTGGCTCTGGAATATCGGATCTTGTCCGGCGGCACGCCGTTCGGCGCTCAAGGCGAGAAGAGGGCGGATAAACCCGTCAACTCGGTCTGCCGGGCAGTGGTCGGTGTGAAGGGCGATGTTGGCGGGATACTGGGGTGCCACTACCGCAGCGAACTCGGCTAAAGCATGGGCACCGAGGGCCATGTCCTTGTTCGATTGGCCTGAGGCGAATTCGCCGCCGCCATACGACACTTGGACAATCCCATCGGACTCGGCCTCGCTGAAACCCTCGAGCGCGGCGAGCATCGTCGTTGACGAAGTGACGTTGATTGCCGGCAGGGCGTAACCCTTGCTCCGTGCGGAGTCGAGCATCGCTTTGTATTTGTCAGGTGTGGCGATTGGCACCCGTGGTCTCCAAAATCTGTGAGTTTGAGGCAAGGTAGTCGGTCGACCTGTAAGCACCTAAGTGTCTGCAGGCTTTGTCGACTGGGTGTCGCCAACGCCCGCCGATAGCTTGAACGTGTGGCACAGCCTGTAGACGCGTCCGCGCCCGGGGTGAGAACCGCCAAGCAGCGGAACCCGATTTTGCGTGGTCTCTTCTTCGTGCTCGGCTTTATTTGCCTTGGCTTGATTCCGTTCAGTTATCTGCCCGGAATCCCCACATTCGATCTTGTTCTTCTGGCAGCTTTCTTCTTCTCGATGTCATCTGACCGGATGCATGATTGGATGCTCAATCATCGTTACTTCGGCAAGATCATCAGGGGATACCGCGAGTATGGGCTCACCATGCGGATGAAGTGGATTGCTGTGGTGGCCATCGCCCTGTCGCTAAGCGTTTCGGGATTCTTTCTCACCGACCTAGTGGTGATCCGTCTGATCCTCATTGCAGTTGGTATCTATGCCGTCTGGTTTGTGTTTAGCCGCCCGACCAGACCGGCCGAGGCCACACTCTGAACTCAGACCAGGCCAGTGGTCACTAGCTAACTTGGCGGCGATGCGGTCTTACTCTCGGCCGGTCATTGGCGCGGTCACCGCGGCCACAATGGCCATTGCCACCTTTCCAATCATCGTGGTGAGTGTTCTGGCTGCCCAACTGATACTCGAGTTCGACATCACTAGAGCCCAGCTCGGTTTGCTAGTCACTGCCACCTCGTTGGTCGGTGCGCTGACGTCACCGTTGCTCGGAAGGGTCACCGACCGTATCGGCGCCGTTGCAGCCACGAGGAATGTACTGATCATCGGAATGGTGACGCTCACTGCTCTTGCTTTGGCCCCCACTTACGCGGTGCTGTTCTTGGCGGCCCTTGCGACCGGGATTCCGAACGGTTGGAGTAATCCAGCGACCAACACCCTGATAGCTGACAACGTCCGGGCTGGCGCTCGCGGCATCGTTACGGGAGTGAAGCAATCAGGTGTCCAGATCGGAACCTTCCTCGGGGGTCTCCTGGTTCCTGTGTTTGCAGCTCTCTGGAACTGGCGGATTGCCGTACTCGGCTTCCTGGTCATTCCACTGCTCGGTTTGGCGGGCATGAAGGGTCGACACAGTGAATCGAAGGAACGAGCGACGGACGAAGACGTCTACGCATCCATCCCCAACGCTGTGCGGTGGATAGCGATCTACGGTTTTCTATCGGGTCTGGCAACTTCAGCCATCTTCGCTTTTCTTCCTCTGTTTGCGGAGGAGGACCAGCTCTGGTCTCCTCAAGCCGCCGGCTCGTTGGTTGCGGTTGTCGGGCTGATAGGGATAGCCGCTCGAATTCTGTGGCCCCGGTTCTCAGAGAGATCCCTCGGGCATGGTCGAACTCTTCGCATAGTTGCGGCTCTCTCCGCGGTGACCGCTCTGCTGCTCGCAAGGGCAGCTGTCGGTGCTCTCGACTCGTGGGTGCTCGTTCCGGCGGCCGTTCTCTTCGGGGCGGGTGCGATTGCCTGGAACGCGGTCGGAATGCTGGCTGTAATGGATCTATCTCCAGCGGGAATGGTTGGCAAAGGCACCGGGACCGTGTTGTTCGGCTTCCTACTGGGTCTTGCCGGAGGTGCTCCTCTCATGGGGCTCTCAATCGACTCCTTCGGCTCGTATCAGGTGGGTTGGCTTGGTGCGGCAGTCGTCTTGATGACTTGTGTGGTGATCGCTGGCAAAATCCCAGCCGGAAGTACGGTCCAACAACCGTGAGACTGGTCATCGCCCGCTGCAGTGTCGATTATTCCGGTCGACTCGACGCACATCTCCCGGAAGCCACCCGTTTGATAATGGTCAAGGCAGATGGCACTCTCGCAATCCACTCCGACGGGAACGCTTCCAAGCCCCTGAACTGGATGGTTGCCCCAAACGTCTTGGAATTCCATGAAGATCGCTGGGTAGTGACCAACAACAAGGGGGAGCAGCTCACGATCTGGATCACCGAGATTTTGGAGGACGTTACCCATGATCTGGGTGAGGATCCCGGGTTGGAGAAAGACGGCGTCGAAGCCCACCTCCAGGAATTGTTGGCCGCGAACCCGTGGGTGTTGGAAGAGGGTCTCCAGTTGATCCGCCGTGAGTATCCAACCGACATTGGGCCCGTCGACCTCTTGTGCGCCGACGCCGAGCAGCGGACTGTTGCGGTCGAGATCAAGCGAAAAGGCGACATCGACGGAGTAGAGCAATTGGCGCGCTATCTGGAGCGCCTCAACAACGACCCCCGTCTGGCCCCGGTACGCGGAATGTTTGTTGCTCAGTCAATTGCACCTCAGGCCAATGTTCTGGCAGAGGCCCGCGGAATCGAGTCGATCGAGATCGACTACGACGGTCTTCGTGAAGCCGAGGACACTGAGTTGCGTCTCTTCGACATCCGCTAACCATGTTCAACCTGGTCTTTTACAACCCGGAGATCCCACCCAACACCGGCAATGCGATGCGTCTCTGCGCCGTCACCGGTTGTCGGCTCCACCTGATTGAGCCGTTGGGGTTCGACCTCGACGACTCCAAGTTGCGTCGGGCGGGAATGGATTATCGAGACAGGGCCGCTTTCGAGGTTCACCCCAACCTGGAGGCGTGGCGGGCCGCAGAGAAGCCAGGTCGGGTGTTCGCTTTCACCGTCGACGGTGAGGGTGTCTATACAGAAACCGCCTATCAACCTGGCGACGTTTTCTTGTTTGGTCCCGAATCGGTGGGTTTGCCGGACAGCGTGCAGACCCTTCCGTGGATCGATGCCCGTCTCCGGTTACCGATGGTGCCGGATGTTCGTTCGATCAATCTCTCCAACTCGGCGGCCATCGTTGTCTATGAAGCTTGGCGGCAGAACGGTTTCGACGGCAGCCGATAGCGGTGCTGTCTACGCGAATTCGGTAGGTTCGGTGTGACCGATACGAAAGGATGTCTAATGGCGATTTTCTCCAGTCCGTTACCCGATGTGGAGATCCCCACGTCGGCGATAACTCCCATGGTCTTTCGGCACACTGCGGAGCTGGGGGACAAGCCGGCCATCATCGACGGGACCTCAGGTCGCAGTTACACCTACGCAGAGCTTGCTGGAGCCACCAGCAAGGTCGCCGGTGGTTTGGCGGCTCGGGGCTTCGGATCAGGCGACGTACTTGCCATCCTTGCCCCCAACCTGCCCGAATACGCCATCGCCTTCCATGCAGCTGCAACAGTCGGCGGAGCGGTAACGACGATCAATCCGACCTATACGACCGAAGAGGTTCGCTTTCAGCTCGAAGACTCGGGCGCCAAGTTGTTGCTGACGATTCCGATGTTTCTCGACACGGCTCGCGAAGCGGCAGCGGGAACGGACGTCGAAGAATTGTTCGTTTTGGGTGATGCAGACGGGGCGACATCCTTCTCCGAGCTATTGGCAGCCGAGCCTTTCACCGGGAATCCAGACATCAACCCTGATGAGGATGTTGTGGTTCTCCCCTACTCCTCCGGTACAACAGGGTTCCCCAAGGGTGTGATGCTCACGCACGCGAACCTGGCGGCAAACCTTGCACAATGTGCGCATTTCACTGCCCTCGATGAGGACGAGGTGATCGTGGCGGTTCTTCCTTTTTTTCACATCTACGGGATGCAGATCCTCATGAACGGAGTGCTCTACAACGGAGCAACGACGGTGACGATGCCGAGGTTCGATCTGGCCGAGTTCCTGAAGATCGTCGAGGACTACAAGGTAACTCGTCTGTACGTCGTGCCGCCCATCATCCTGGCCTTGGCCAAGCATCCCATGATTGATCAATATGACCTGTCGAGCGTGAGGCAGATCTTCTCCGGTGCGGCCCCTCTTGGTGCCGAGGTCGAGGCGGAGGCCGCTGAGCGGGTTGGTGCCGAGGTGGTCCAAGGCTATGGACTCACCGAGACCAGTCCGGTGACTCACGCCACACAACCCGGCAAGGCTCGTTCGGGATCCATTGGGTTTGTCATCTCAAACACAGAAGTGCGGGTTGTCGATCCAGAAAGTGGTGCCGACCTCGATGTTGGAGATGAGGGTGAGATCTGGATCAAGGGCCCACAGGTGATGCAGGGCTACCTGAACAACCCAGAAGCGACACGCTCCACCATCGATGCCGACGGGTGGCTTCACACTGGCGACCTCGGACGGGTAGACGAAGACGGCTATTGGTACATCACCGATCGGCTCAAGGAGCTGATCAAATACAAATGATTCCAGATCGCACCAGCCGAGTGGGAGGCTTTACTCCTGACTCATCAATCGGTTGCAGATTCGGCCGTGATCCCCGTGCAGGACGTGGAGGCTGGGGAGATTCCCAAGGCTTACGTGGTGCTCAAGCCCGGACAGGAAACCAGCGCGGAAGAGCTCATGGGATACGTCTCGGGACAGGTGGCAACCTACAAACAGATCCGAGAGCTGGAATTCATCGACGAGATTCCGAGGTCTCTGTCCGGAAAGATCTTGCGAAGGGTGCTGCGTGACCGCGAGGGGGCAGCGGGCTCCTAGTCCGCGATCCATGACAGGCTCCGAGGGATGAGGGTTCTTGTCTTGACTGTGGTGCTTGTGCTCTTAGTGGTGGCCTGAGCTGATGATGGGTCCTCCGAGCCCACTTCAGAACCAGGTGAGTTGACCACCGACGCGGTTGACACAATCGAAGCACCGGACACCACCGTTGCCTTGATGGGGCTAGAGGATCTGGGGCCGGCGAAAGGGTTGGCAAATCTCGATGGTTTGCTTCAGACCGATATCACCTCCCTCGAAGAGCTCAGGGGCAAGGTTGTCGTGGTCCAGTTTTGGACGTTCGGTTGCATCAACTGCAAGAACACCCTTGCCAACCTCAGGGATCTTTACGACGAGCACGCTGGAAAGGAATTTGAGGTCGTTGGAGTTCATTCGCCTGAGTTCTCATACGAGGAGGACCCGGCAGCAATTGGCGAGGCTGCGGTCGATCTGGGTGTCACTTGGCCAATCGCCCTGGATACGCGCAAGTTCAACTTTTTTCGCTGGCAAGGCGGACGCGCCTATTGGCCGCGCACATACGTGCTCGATCAGCAGGGTCACATCCGGTTCGATCACATCGGCGAGGGTGCCTATGACGAGCTGAACGAGACGGTCGCCGCTCTTCTCGGATGATCGCCCCTCTCTTCGAGGGCATCGCCCAGTCACTTCTTCCATGCTCATGGATCGTTGTCCTGCCAGCAGTTGCGATTGGCAGCACCAGGCGGATTCGGGTCATGGGTGTGTTCACCATTGCTGTGATGCTGGCGTCATGGATTGCGGTGTCGGGATGGTTCGCACCACCGGTTTGGGTGGCGGGCGTGGCGCTTCTGGCCGGGGCAGTGGTCTGGTGGCGATCGGGTCCCGCCGTGGTCCAAGCGGGCGCGGTTGGCGTTGGAGCAGCTTGGGCGTGGCAGCCGTGTGTCGGTGAGGAGCTCGGTCAGGTTCTCAACACTGCACAACACGATCCCTTTTCCGCCCTTCCCGGCCTGGCGGCATTCATTTTGGGTCTGATTTTGGTGGGCCTCGGTCTCGGTGCTGTTCTCGGCTTGATTATCCGTCGCTTCACAGACGGGAACTTGGACTGCCCGAGCGCGGTGATGGTTGGCTTGCTTGGGATGATGATGGTTGTTGGCATTTATCCGTTGATTGCCTCGATCTTCGCCCGCTGGAGCACTGCTCTCTGGAGTTGAGGATTCGAAAGTCGTTGTTAACTACGACCTCGTATCGCATCTGCCGAAACTCTGAGATCCCGCCAATCGGCTACCGCAAGGCGAGCTGCCCGAATCAACCCATCAAGCGTTCCCCCACACACCACGAGCATGTCATCGATGACTTCCTCGGAAGGGGAGATCTCTTCATAGACGTCATGCCATGCGAGTTCGGTGAGTTCAATAAGATCGAGGGCTGGCTTCGTTTTCTCACCGAAGACCGCGTGAACCCTTGCTTCCCGATGTTCTCTTCGATTGGCACGTCCTACCGGCACGGCTGTTAAGCGACTCCCAGCAGCCTGAATGCGATCGCCTCGCTCAAGGTTGCTTTCTCCAGATCGCCAACGTCCTGGCTCTCATTGGGTGCGTGAATCGAGCTGGTCGGATCTCCACAACCAATAACCAGGATCGGCGCATCTGGATATAGGTCGTGGAAAGTGGAGATGAAGGGGATCGAGCCACCTGCACCCATCGCCACAGCATCCACGCCGTAGGCCTCCTTGAACGCCTCCTTCCACGCATCCACGGCGAAATTGGCCGTGTCGAGGGTGGTGGCGTCTCCGCCCTCCTCGTAGAAGAAGTCGATCTGTGCTCCCCAGGGAACGTTGGCCCGGAGATGATCCTTCAACGCCTGGAGAGCGGTTTCGGCATCCTGACCTGGGGGGATTCTCATGCTGACTTTGGCGCTGGCAACGGGCACCAGCTGATTGATCGCCTCCGAAACAGGTGGGGCATCGATGGCAAGAATCGAGATGGAAGGTCGCGACCACAGGCGGGACTTGATTGAGCCTCTACCGATCAAATCGAGAGTGTCAATGGCCCCCGCCTCCTTCCGGAACTGACTCTCCGGATACTCGAGGTCACTTTCGTACTCCTCGCTGACAAGACCGGGCACTGTCACATTTCCTTGATCGTCATGAAGCGTGGCCAACAGCCTTGACAGGGCCATCAACGCGTCGGGGACAACGCCGCCGTATTGACCGGAATGGACTGCCGACTCCAGCGTTCTCAGCTCGAGCTTCACACCGGTAACTCCCCGGAGACGATCGATGAACCCGGGGATACCCACCTTCCAGTTGCCACCGTCGCCAATGACGATCACATCTGGCTTCAAGAGACCGGAGTACCTATTGAGGATCTCCTCCAGTCCTTCAGACCCCGCTTCCTCCTCACCCTCGAAGAAGACCTGGACACCGACCGGTAGATCTGTGCCATGGGCAGCGATTGCACCCATATGCATGACCACCCCGGATTTGTCGTCGCTGGCCCCACGGCCGTAGATACGTCCGTCTTTTTCAAAAGGTTCAAAGGGCCCGGTCTTCCATTCCTCGATCGGCCCCGGGGGTTGCACGTCGTAGTGGGCGTAGAGAAGGAGGGTTGGTGCGCCATCGGGTGCTGGTAGTTCGGCGAACACCGCTGGATGGCCCTCTGAGCTTTCCAGAAGTTGCGCGTTCTGATAGCCGGCTTCGTCAAGCATCGCGACGATGGCCTCGCCTGCGCTCCGGACGCCGACAGGGTCGTATCCGTCAGCACTGACCGATTCCATCCGCACCAAGTCGGCTAGCAGGTTCTTCAGACGGGGCATGTCGGACGAGACCGCCGACCTGAGATCTTCATGCATCCGACGAGGGTACCGGGGTCCCTGACTACCCGTGATTTCGGACTTGCACCAATATGGGCCTGTGCTGAGGTTCAACCTGTTCCGGATTCCGATCACCGTCAGGGGTTCGTTCCTGGTGATCGCCGCCCTGCTCGGCTTCAGCGGGATCCGTGATCCGATGCTGATTGCGGCATGGGTGGCGATCGTTTTCGTCTCGATTCTGATCCATGAGTTCGGGCACGCATTCACAGCTCGTTGGCTCGGAGCTGAGGTGGCCATCGAGCTCAATGGGATCGGCGGTCTGACCAGGTGGTCCGTGCCGGCCTCGGAGTTCGGTCCTGGGCGCAGAGCGCTGGTCGCTTTCTCAGGTTCAGCTGTTGGTGTTGTCTTTGGGGGGATTGTCTGGGTTGTCGCGGCCCAATTCGGACCATATTCAGGGCCGACAGCGTTTGTGATCAGCAGGTTGATCTTTGTGAACGTTTTCTGGGGGTTGTTGAATTGGCTGCCAATTCGACCGCTCGACGGTGGGCATCTTTTTGAGGCGCTGCTGGAGAAGATTGCACCGAATCGCGCTGATTCCGTTGCCCGCGTTGTTTTCACGGTCACCGCGGCCGCGGCTCTCATTGCGGCGATCCGGTTTCAGTTGATTTTCATCGCGCTGATTTCTGGGTGGCTGCTGCTGTCTGAGTTCAACATCAGGAGGACACCTCAGCCGAGGGCGCCGATTCCACCCTTGACCTATGACCAATCGGAAGCGGACATCGTGGACGTGGATCCGGAGCCGGACCAGTAGATTCCGATTGTGGATTTCGCATACAGCCAGAAAGTCGAGGAGTTGCGTGGCCGGTTATCCGCCTTTATGGACAGTCACATATATCCAGCCGAGCCGGTATATCGATCCCAGATGGAGGGGGCCGGCGACCCTCATCACCATCCGCAGGTGCTCGAAGACCTCAAACGAGAGGCACGAAGCCAAGGTCTCTGGAACCTGTTTCTCCCCGATACCGAGCATGGGGGCGGTCTCAGTGTTCTCGAATATGCGCCGCTCGCCGAGATCACTGGGCGCAGCCCCGAGCTTGCTCCTGAGGCGATCAACTGCTCGGCGCCCGACACCGGGAATATGGAAATTCTCCACATGTTCGGCACCCCAGAACAGAAGGGGCAGTGGCTCGAACCGCTACTCGAAGGTGAGATCCGATCCTGTTTCTCGATGACGGAGCCGGACGTGGCAAGTTCTGACGCGACCAACATCCGGACGATGATTCGGCGCGATGGTGACCACTATGTGATCACCGGACGCAAGTGGTTCAGCTCGGGTGCGGCATCTTCTCGTTGCAAGATGTCAATCGTGATGGGTATCACCAATTCCGCGGCCGACAAACATCGGATGCAGTCGATGATCATCACCCCTCTCGACGCACCGGGTGTGACGATTGAGAGGGAGCCCGAGGTCTTTGGGTATCAGGACCGCGGTGGGCATCCCCAGATCCACTTTGACCAGGTCCGGGTTCCGGCGGCAAACATTCTTGGCGAGGAAGGCGGGGGGTTCGCTATCGCCCAGGCCCGTCTTGGTCCAGGGAGAATTCACCACTGCATGAGGGCGATTGGTGCTGCGGAGCGATGTCTTGACTTGATGATCCAGCGGTCGAAGTCCCGGGTTGCGTTTGGGAAGCCACTCGCAGACCAGGGTGTGATCCAGGAGTGGATCGCCAACACAAGGATTGAGATCGAGCAGGCACGCCTTCTCGTCCTGAAGACGGCTTGGATGATCGACAACGTGGGCACCAAGGCCGCACGCACAGAAATTTCTGCGATCAAAGTGGTGGCCCCCAACCTTCTCACCGGTGTCGCTGATCGTGCGATGCAGCTATTCGGCGCTGCCGGATTCACCGATGATTGGCCTCTTGCCCGGTTCTACTCGATGGGTCGATGGCTTCGTATGGCCGATGGTCCCGATGAGGTGCATCGTCGCTCGGTGGCTCGTGCCGAGTTGGGGCGTCTAGATGCCGGCGCCGAGTTCAGGTTCTAGCGAGCCGACTCTCTCGTTGCTATAGCAAGAGGTAGCGTTTTTCGCTACGCGGTGCACACCAAACTCAGGACAGATGCGTAATCACCGAATGCCTCATAGTGAATTCGGGCAAGTTCTGACTGGCAATAAGGGATGGGAACGAAATTCCTTGATTCTGCGTTTACCTGGTTCAACTCATTATGGCATCAGTGATAGATCTGACAGTTACACCGTGGAGGGAAGCGGCGGCCTGTCTTGAAGTTACAGAGCAGGTCAACTTCTTCCCCAACAGAGAAGATTTCCTCGGAATCGCCAAGGCAAAGGCCGTGTGCGCCAGTTGCCCAGTCGCCGACGAGTGTCTCAGTTGGGCGATTGAGTCCAATCAGACCGAAGGCATCTGGGGCGGGCAGACATCAAAAGAGCGCAGACGCATCAGAAGGCATTGGATCGAGGAGATCAAGAAAGCCAGCTAATTCCGTTCGGCCGGTTCGTCCTGATCCGGCCCGGTTTCGGCCGCGATGTTGACCAGCGCGTCTCCGAGGTTGACCAGCGGACGCAGAGTCCTGGCGATTACCCAGCCGGTTTCGGTTGCCTTCACGCGGGTCGGTTTTGCTCCAAACGCATCTGAGATCGAAGCAACCGGGTCGCCCTTCTCAACGTAGTCGCCGAGGCGGACGGGGACTTCAGCGAGGCCCCCTCGACGTGCTCGTACCCATCTGGTCCGCCGGATCACCCGAGTCGGTCTCGCCCGAGGAAGACGGGCTTCGATCATCTTCATTGACCTCAGAGTACGGAGCACTCCATTGACTCCGGCTTTGATTGCGCGGTCGTTGAAGCGGTGCGCCTCACCCGCTTCGTACACCAGGACTGTTGCTCCCAGATCGGTCGCCGCTTGTCGCAACGATCCACGTCTCTCCCGAGCGTGAATGGTGAATGGCGCGGCAAATGCCTTGGCCAGTCGAAGTGTGCTCTTGTCGTCGACGTCGGCGCGGATCTGTGGGACGTTGGTGCGGTGATTGGTCGCAGTGTGCAAGTCGATACCGACCGAGCACTGACTCACGACTTCTGAGATGAATAGGTGGGCGAGACGCGATGCGGTCGAGCCCCGCTTTGAGCCGGGGAACGCACGATTGAGATCCCGGCGGTCTGGCATATATCTCGACTCGATCATGAATCCGAGGGGGTTGACGATGGGCGCGGCGATCACCGCACCGCGGAGGTTCTTGGCGTCGAGCTCGCCCAGAACTCGCCGGACGATCTCGATTCCATTGAGTTCGTCGCCATGGATTGCTGCCGATAGCCAGACGTGCGGACCCGAAGATCGTCCGTTGATCACGGCGACCGGCATGGTCTCTTCCGAACCCGTGGCAACTTTGGCGAAGGGAAGCTCAATACGCCTCTTTCGCCCTGGCTGGACTGTTACTCCGCCGACTGTGATGTCCTCGTTCCGCTTTGAATCAGGCATCGATGCTGTCCTCGATGTGAGTAATGATCGCCCCAGCGATGTCGACTCCGCTGGCGCCTTCGATTCCCTCGAGTCCAGGAGAGGAGTTGATCTCCAGGACCATCGGGCCATCGTGGGATTGGATCAGATCTACACCAGCGACATTCAGATCCATAGCCTTGGCTGCACGGAGGGCCGTGGCTCGCTGATTTGGTGTCAACTCGATCGTTTCCGCCCTACCGCCCCGGTGCAGATTTGAGCGAAACTCGCCCGGAGGTCCCTGCCGACGCATCGCAGCCACAACCTCACCACCTACGATGAGCGCCCGAATGTCCGCCCCATCGGCTTCCGCGATGAATTGCTGGACCAAGAAGTTGGCATCGAGCTGTCGAAAAGCACTGATCACCGATTCGGCAGCCTTTTGTGTTTCGGCAAGAACGACACCGACGCCTTGTGTTCCTTCAAGGAGTTTGACCACCACTGGTGGACCACCAACCACCTCGAGGATTCCGTTGATGTCCTGGGATTCGTGAGCGAAGCTGGTTGTTGGGAGTCCGACGCCTGCACGAGACAGCAGTTGCATCGAGCGCAGCTTGTCCCTCGATCGGCTGATTCCGTCGGAGTTGTTCAGGGTGTAGACGTCGGCCATCTCGAATTGTCTCACCACGGCGGCGCCGTAAAACGTGTAGGTAGCCCCGATCCGGGGGATCACTGCATCGGGCCTGACCTCATCGCCGCGAAACAGAACCTTGGGACGACGAGCCGTGATGTCCATGTAACAGCGGAGGTAGTCGACCACAGCTACCTCATGGCCGTGATCCAGCGCAGCCTGTTGTAGACGCATCGTTGAGTACAACGCGGCACTTCTTGAAAGGATGGCGATCTTCACAAGCGGGTCATTCTGCCAGTTTCTGGTGGGGTTGGTAGCAAAGTCTGCTTTGCTCCCTTCTCCTTGTGGCTCCCCTCAGTAAATCTGATATTTGACATATCAAGTTTCATCATCAATAATGCTTAGGAAATGACAAATCGCTATCAGAAACAGGAGTGTTCTTCGATCATGTTGCATCGTTTTGACCCCTTTACCGATTTCTACCGTCCGACCACCCGCCGTTCCAGTCTCGATGCCGATGTCTACCGTGTTGGTGACACCTTCTACGTCGAGATCGACGCCCCGGGTGTTCAACTCGACGACATCGATCTCGAACTCGAGAAACAGCACCTGACTATCACTGTCGAGCGTCGCGAACTCACCGATGACGATCGCACAGACATTGTGCGGGGGCGTGCCACCGGCACCCTGCAACGTCGCTTCTTCCTTGGCGACTCCCTCGATGGTGAACAAGTCGAGGCAACCTATGACAATGGCGTTCTCAAACTTGCCATACCAGTTATCGAGCAGGCCAAGTCCCGCAAGATCGCTATCGCAGCCAGCACCGGCAAGAACTAAGACCGCCCCACCAGTCATCCCGATAGAAACCTCGGCCTTTGCCGGGGTTTCTCTCATGGGCACCGGCTTGGCAGGACCGATCTGACTGACCAACACCCGACTGGTCGGATTAGTGCTGCTCCCGGGTGTGTTGTTGAGAGAGTGAAGACTGCTTACGGGTTGATCGCCATCGCCTTTCTCACACTGGTTGCGTTCTGGCTGGTGGGATCAGACGCAGATCAGATTCAGGTCGATGCAGGATCAATTGAGGCTCCTGATGACGCGTATGACCCGGTCAAGGCTGGTGAGCCGACACCCGAGGGTTATCGCCAGCTGCTCTTCCGAGATGCGATTCTTCCGGTGTACAACCCGACCTTCCGAAGTGTTTCTGCCACCGAATGGTCAGACGACACGCTGGTGATCGGAGTTGAGCTGGATGATGAGGCCAAGGCGTATCCGGTCCAGTTCCTCAATCGTCGCGAGATGGTCATTGATTGGATCGGAGGTTCGCCGATCTTGGTGAGTTGGTGACCACTTTGCGCGACGGCGATGGTCCATCGTCGAGATTTGGGCGGAAAGATACTGGTCTTGGGTAACCAGGGTGCGTTGTGGGGAAACGCTATGACCTGGTGGGATCACGACACCGGCTCGGTCTGGAGCCAGCCGCTGGGTGAGGCCATCATCGGACCTCGAAAAGGCGACCGTCTCGAATTGATGGCGTCACAACTGACTTCTTGGAAAACGTGGAGAACCGATCATCGCGAAACTCTCGCCTTGGACGCACCCGGCGGCGACACGAGGTTCCGGCTCAGCAATATGGCAATTGTCGTTGACTTCTCTGACGAGGTAGCCGTCTACCCAGTTCCTGATCTGTCCATCCACGGGCCGGCCAATGACTTTGTCGCCGGTGTCCCGATAGCCGTGGTGCTGGACCCTGTTACGCCGGATAGGTGGCACGTGTTTCACCGACGTCTCGGAAGTCAGTTGCTCACGCTTGCTGTAGTGGATGGCGCCATCGTCGACAACGAGACGGGAACCACATGGGATCCAGCCAACGGAAGAGGCCTGAGCGGGCCACTGGAGGGAGAGATTCTCGACACACTCCCCGGTTTCACCTCCTATCAGTCGGATGCCCGTACGTTCTGGCCTGACGCCAAGTACTGGACGGGCTGACCTATTTTGGGACCCAAGATGAGCGACAATGTGGCTATGACCAAAGAGACCAAATGGCGTAGCGCAAGTCGAGGTCTTCCTGCTTGGGCCTTAGGTCTGATGATCGCTGTCGTGCTGTTCGGCATAGGGATCATTGTTTTCCAGGCACTCGGATTTGGTGACAACCCGGTCCTTGGTGACACAGCTGCGACACTTCGCTCTCTGTGACCGAAGCGGAATCCACACGGACCACTAGATCCCCAAATGGCGCCCTCGGCCTCATCGCTGTCGGCCAACTACTTGCCCTGAGCCTTTGGTTCTCCGCCTCGGCTGTGGCGCCTCAACTTCGAGATGAGTGGGGGTTGGACACCGGGCAGGTTGCCGGTCTCACACTGATGGTTCAGATCGGGTTCGTGGTTGGAGCCCTTGCATCGGCGGTGTTCAATCTTGCTGACATCGTCCCAAGTCGTCGCCTCTTTCTCATTGGCGCACTGGGTGGAGCGTTGGCCAATCTCGGTTTGCTTTTCATCAACTCGAACGCGGTGGGCGTGGGAATGGGGCTCCGTTTTCTCACGGGACTGTTCTTGGCCGCTGTCTACCCGGCAGGGCTCAAAGTGATGGCAGGCTGGTTCAAGACGGGAAGAGGCCTGGCACTTGGTTTACTCGTTGGCGCGCTGACGATTGGCTCGGCTTCGCCACATTTGGTGCGAGGTATCGGTTTGGGTTGGCGCGGTGTCGTCATATCGGCCTCGGTGCTGGCGGGTATTGCCGCATACATGATGACCAGGGTGGGTGATGGCCCTTACGAGACCTCCGGGCAGCCGTTTCGTTGGAGACAGGTCGGTGATGTTCTTGCCAACAGGGGAGTCCGATTGTCGACGTATGGCTATTTGGGTCACATGTGGGAGCTCTACGCCATGTGGACTTGGACCGCCGCCTTCCTTGTGGCATCGGCGAACGAGGCCGGGTCGGGCTACGGCTCGATCTCCATAGTCACTTTCTTTGTCATTGCGGTAGGCGGTCTCGGATCATGGTGGGCGGGTTCGCTCGCGGATCGGCACGGACGGACCACGATTGCAGCAGGAGCGATGGCGATATCTGGCACTTGCGCCCTCCTCACTCCTTTTGTGTTTGGTTCTCCGGTATGGGTTGTCGTACCCCTGATGTTGCTTTGGGGACTCACGGTTGTTGCTGACAGCGCCCAATTCTCCGCGATGGTCACCGAGACCGCTGATGACACTGTCAGAGGAACCGCTCTCACCCTGCAAACGGCAGTGGGGTTTCTGCTGACGTTGGTGACAATCCGTTGGGTGCCTTCGCTGGCTGAAAGTCTTGGATGGCAGTGGGCATTCCCGGTGCTGGCTTTGGGACCTGCATTTGGCGTCGTGGCGATGTTTCGGCTCAAGACAAGCTCACACGCCGCGCAGTTGGCCGGTGGGCGCGGATGATATCCGACGTAGCAATACCGACCGTCAGACTGCGCCTCCGTCAACAGAACCAGTGTCACTGTCTCGGGCCGAAGCGATGGATTCGGATGAGGTTGAGATCGACTTTCTCCTCGATCAATGCCATTGGGCCAAGGGTTTCGCCTCGGAGGCCGCCACCGCGAGTCTCTGAGTACTTCGGAATAGTGGTTGATCGCTATGTCGTCGTTTCGGCTAACTCTGATTGGGCGCAATGACAGGATTGCCGTCGCAGTCGAGCCCTTCCGCAGGCCTGTAGGTGGCTTCGAAGGTATCAGCCACCACTCGACCGTCATCGAAGGTCCTTTGGCGGTCCGTTTCGACATAGGTGCACTCGCCGCGGCGCGAAACTCGCTGACCAAGTTCGACCACGTCAACGTTTTTGGTTGAGTACATCGTCACGGTGATGTTGCGTGAGTCGTATGACGTCCAGATCAAAACCGGGTAGTCGGTTGTGTTGGCGATAACGAGGTCCGGGCTTGGGCTGGAGACAGTTGCCTCCCTCCCAAATGGATAGCGCCTGAAGTAGATCGAGTGGCTCCGGTATTCGTCGAAATCGAGGCCGGCAAAATAGGCGGCATTGAAAATGGTTGTGGCGAATTGAGAAACGCCACCACCCACTTCATCGGTCAGCCGCCCAAATCGGATGGCCCCATCAGCAACAAAACCGTTGGCCCGTGTTCGGGGCACCTTGCGATTCAAGGACAACGATTCACCCGGAACCAGATAGGTGCCCCTCACCAGATCGGCCATACGCTGGATGTTGGAGACACGTGGCTGGCAACAAGAGTGCGAAGTAGTGAACTCACCGACTTTGTCGACAATGAGAGATCCGTCTGCCCAGGCAGCCAACGTCGAGTCGTCGGTCTCGCGCGACTCCAGACGCCACGGGCCAACGCCTCCCGCGAGGATGCCTTCGGCAGCGACTCGCACCGAGTCCGCATCACAGCAGAAAGGTGCCGGTTCGCCCGGTTCCACCACGACGATGTCGCCATCAACGATGTCCATTACTGGTTTGTCGAACCGGCCAACCGGACCATTGATGGCACGCTCCAGTTCGGCGTGGAGGCCAACGATGTCGAAAGCCACCTTGACATCGCCATTGGCCGAGACCGGCTTGAGATGGCGTCGCAGCTGGGCCGTTGTCAAGGTCGCGTGGCTGAAGCCAACTAGAACCTCCATGCCGCCGTCGGTCAAATCGTTCAGTCGCCTCCCGATTTCGTCGGCGTAGTCGTTGGTGACCGAAGGCAGGAGGGTGCGAGGCTCACCGAGAATCGTCTGTTCCCCTTCGGTCAGATCGATTTCGGCAAGCTCTTCAATCAACGTACCGACGTTGACCCCGACTCCGTCGACGCCCGCCACAAGGTACAGATAGTTGGTTCCAGAGGTAGTCAAGCGTGGTTCGATGGGCAGTGCCAGAGTCAGCTCTGGAGCGGCCTCCAGCCGGGAGCGTGCCGCCAACCGATCGAACGTAATTTCATCGTCGATCTGGACGCTGGTCAACGGTGAGGTGAGCCATTGCACGAATGTGGTCAGCGGCCCACCGTTGTGGCGGGCAAGTCGGACTTCATTGACGACGTCGGATACTGAGTAGTCGAAACCGAGTTCGTCGGCCCGGAGTATCAACATACTCTCACCGGTATCGATGGTGATAGGAGTAGAGAGCAGAAGACGACTCCGCGCCCTGACGACCCACTCCACCCTCTCCGATGGAGCACCGGACAAATCTGCCCCGACAAATTTGACGTTGGGAGCAACAAATTCGCCGGCCCCGGCGATGTGGCTCGCCCAAGCGCCAGAGACAAAGATAAATAGGAGGGCAGCCCCGAATCCCCCCCAGAGCCAGCCGAGTTGAGGAGCTCTGTGTCTGGCCACTTCGTGCGCATGATACGGCTGCTTGGTGTTACGGCCACAGCTTTGGAACACCGTCGGGTAACTGACGGTTGTACACAGGATGCGGCAGGCTGAACAGCAACACCTCGACTGGTTGGCCAGGTCGTTTGGTCGTCCCGACTACGCCCCTCTGGACAGTGCTGACGTGGAAGTGATTCGGTCGGCCGGCGAGGTCATCTCGAAGTATCCCGGAACACACCTTTTCAAAGAAGGCGCTGCCGCCGATGCTGCCTATCTCGTTGAGAGCGGCGAAATTGAGATCTATCGAGGTCAGGGGGCTGGTCGGCGAGTTGTTGCTCGTGTCGGTCCGGGCTCAGTTTTGGGGGATATCGCAATGTTCGGCGACACGCCCTACATATCGTCGGCCAAAGCTATCGGCCCGGTTCGAGCCTTCCGTTTCCAGCGGAACAGGCTGTTGCCCGAACTGCATCGTCACCCCGCAATCTGTCTCCGCTGGCTGGTCGCGGGGCTCCGACAACTAGAAGGGACTCAGCGTCGGGTCATCCGCCTCATGCACAAGACCGTCCTCGCTCAAGTGGCTGACCTTCTTGTCGAAGAAGCCGAGCGCCGTCGTGACGTGAACCTCTCCCAAGGCACCATCGCGGCATTACTAGGCGTGTCTCGTCAGTCGGTCAATGAGGCACTCGGTCGACTTCGCGAGGCTGGTGCGGTTGAGACCGGTTATCGCAATATTCGGATTGTCGACGTCGAGAAATTGGTCGAGTTTGCGGCGTCCTGACACGCGGCGTGTCCAGTTGCAGCCGTGAAAGAACACTTACTCATACGGATCTGGGTCCAAATACCCTTGACTCGTTTCGCGGGGCTGCGATAGGATGAGCATCAACCCCTCGGGGCGTGAACTGGCTTCTGCGGACAACACTGCGGAGGTCTGTTCGACAACTTTAGATTCAATTGGGGACAGGCTGCCGCGTCTGTTAGCATGTCCTTTCTTGCGTCACTCCCAATTGCACCACCTCAAGGAGGCACCTATTGGCTTCGCGCGTGGCTGAGCGCTTTTCTTTCGGAAAAATCCCCGACGTACTACCCCTTCCCGACCTACTCGCCGTACAACACGAGTCGTTCAAGTGGTTCCTTGATGAGGGCCTTCGTGAGATCTTCAACGAGATCTCTCCCATCGAAGACTTCACAGGCTCACTCGCGCTCGAACTGACCGATCACAGGTTTGGTGAGCCACAAATGAGCCTCGAGGAGGCCAAAGAGCGAGACGCCAACTATGCCCAACCGATGTTTGTAACGGCACGGTTCATGAACCGGGGCACTGGCGAGATCAAAGAACAGCAAGTGTTCTTGGGCGACTTCCCGATCATGACGGACAAGAGTGTCTTCATCATCAACGGGACAGAGCGGGTCATCGTTTCCCAGCTCGTCCGTTCCCCTGGGATCTATTTCGATGTCAACAAAGACAAGACGTCCGACAAGATGATCTATTCGGGCAAGGTCATTCCCGGTCGCGGCGCCTGGCTCGAATTCGACACCGACAAGAAGGACACCATCGGGATTCGTGTCGATCGCAAGCGTCGTCAATATGTGAGCTCATTTCTCAAAGCCCTCGGCATTGTCGAGACTGACGAGGAGATCCTCGAGATGTTCGGGCATTCCGAGTCGATCAAGAACACAATTGAGAAAGACACCGTTGCGGACAAGGACGAGGCGCTTCTCGACCTGTATCGCAAGCTCCGCCCAGGTGAACCCACCACTGTCGAGTCTGCTCGTGGATTGATCCAGACACTGTTTCGCAACCCAAAGCGCTACGACCTCACCCGAGTCGGTCGTTACAAGATGGCTCAGAAGTTCGGCGAAAAGGCCCCTGAGGACTACAGGGCCGAGGGACTGCAGCTACTGCGCGACGAGGACATCGTCGACGCCATCAAGTATCTGGTTGCCCTTCACGCTGGCGAGTCCACGATGACAACCCACACCGGCACCGAAATCCAGATCGGCACAGACGACATAGACCACTTCGGTAATCGTCGCATTCGCACCGTTGGTGAGCTCGTCCAGAACCAAGTGCGGGTGGGTCTCACCCGCCTCGAGCGTGTCGTCCGCGAGCGGATGACCACTCAAGACCCCGATGCAATCACGCCGCAGAGTCTGATCAACATCCGTCCTGTCACCGCATCGATCAAGGAATTTTTCGGGACCAGCCAACTCAGCCAGTTCATGGACCAGCCCAATCCGCTCGCCGGGCTGACCCATCGCCGGCGACTCTCCGCTCTTGGCCCAGGTGGTCTCTCCCGCGAGCGCGCCGGCTTCGAGGTTCGTGATGTCCACCCTTCTCACTATGGGCGTATGTGTCCGATCGAGACGCCTGAGGGACCGAATATCGGTCTCATCGGGTCGCTGGCCTCGTACGCAAGGGTCAACGATTTCGGATTCATCGAAACTCCTTATCGCAAGGTTGCCAAAGGCGTTGTCTCCAGGAAGGTCGACTACCTGACCGCGACTGAGGAAGAGCGATTTGTCATTGCCCAGGCCAACGCCCCGCTCAAGGACAATGGTGCTTTTGTCAACAAGAAAGTGCTAGTCCGCCGTGCCGGTGGTGAGGTCGAGTATGTCGATGCCAAAGGTGTCAACTACATGGATGTCTCTCCGAAGCAGATCGTCTCGGTATCCACTTCTCTGATCCCTTTCCTCGAGCATGACGATGCCAACCGTGCCCTCATGGGCTCCAATATGCAGCGTCAGGCGGTGCCTTTACTGACGGCTGAATCACCGCTGGTTGGTACGGGTGTCGAACAGCGTGCCGCTCAAGACTCTGGTGACATGGTCGTGTCGCCCGTTGCCGGCGAAGTCGTCGAGGTCAACGGCGACGAGATCATTGTCAAAGAGAAGGACGCCAACAAGAAGCACACCTTCGCCCTCAACAAGTTCCGCCGCTCCAACCAGGGCACATGCATGAACCACAAAGCCATCGTTCGCGAGGGCGACAAGGTCAAGGTTGGCGACGTCCTGGCTGATGGGCCATCGACTGAGGCCGGCGAGTTGGCGCTTGGTCGCAATCTTCTGGTCGCGTTCATGCCTTGGCAGGGTTACAACTACGAAGACGCCATCATCATTTCCGAGCGTCTTGTCAAGGACGACGTTCTGACGTCCATCCACATCGAGGAGCATGAGCTCGATGCCCGCGACACCAAGCTCGGGGCTGAGGAGATCACGAGGGACATTCCCAATGTGCCTGAAGAAGTCCTCGCCAACCTCGACGGTGACGGGATCATCCGTGTCGGCGCTGAGGTCGGACCCGGCGACTACCTAGTCGGAAAGGTCACACCCAAAGGTGAGACTGAGCTGACACCTGAGGAACGCTTGCTTCGTGCGATTTTCGGCGAGAAAGCTCGCGAGGTCCGGGACACCTCGCTCAAAGTGCCCCACGGTGAGCAAGGAAAAGTCATCGGTGTAAAAGTCTTCAAGAGGGCCGATGGCTATGACCTCCCACCCGGTGTCAATGAGCTGGTCCGCATCTACGTCGCTACCCAACGGAAAATCTCGGAAGGCGACAAGCTGGCCGGTCGGCACGGCAACAAAGGTGTCATCTCCAGGGTTCTGCCCGAAGAGGAGATGCCATTTCTAGCTGACGGAACCCCCGTCGACATCATCTTGTCACCACTCGGTGTGCCGAGCCGCATGAACCTCGGCCAGATCCTCGAGACTCATCTCGGCTGGGCTGCCGCTCAGGGCTGGGAGCCATTCAAGGGCGACTCACCCGCCGCGGTTGGCGCCAAGCCTTGGACCAAAACAGCTTCCCCTGTCTTCGACGGTGCGCGTGAGGACGAGATCCTGCAGGTGATCGCCAGCGCCCACCCCAATCGTGACGGTGATCAGCTTGTCCAGAAGGACGGCAAGGCCATCCTCTATGACGGTCGCACCGGCGAGCCCTTCGATACGGCGATCACGGTTGGCTACATCTACATCCTGAAGCTGGTCCACCTTGTTGACGAGAAGATCCATGCACGTTCGACTGGCCCATACAGCATGATCACCCAGCAGCCGCTTGGTGGTAAAGCTCAGTTCGGTGGTCAGCGCTTCGGTGAGATGGAGGTCTGGGCCCTCGAGGCGTACGGCGCTGCTTATGCGCTTCAGGAGCTTTTGACGATCAAGTCCGACGATGTCCAAGGCCGGGTCAAGGTCTACGAGGCAATCGTGAAGGGCGACAACATTCCCGAACCCGGCATCCCTGAGTCATTCAGGGTGCTGATCAAGGAAATGCAAAGTCTCTGCCTCAACGTCGAGATGCTCTCGGCCGGTGAGGAAGTCGAACTCAAGGAGCTCGAAGAGGAGACATACCGGTCGGTGGAGACACTTGGGATCGACCTCAGTCGTCCTGAGCGTCCCGATTCTGATTAAGGGTTATTCGAGAGATTTATGGCACAACAGCAACTGTTTGATGAACTAAAGATCGGGCTCGCTTCGAGCGACCAGATTCGCGCCTGGTCATACGGTGAGGTCAAGAAGCCGGAAACGATCAACTACCGCACCCTTCGCCCGGAGAAGGAAGGCCTCTTCGACGAGCGGATCTTCGGTCCCCAACGGGACTGGGAGTGTTACTGCGGCAAATACAAGAGGATCCGCTACAAGGGGATCATCTGTGAGCGCTGTGGCGTCGAAGTAACCCGTTCCAAGGTGCGTCGTGAGCGCATGGGCCACATTGAGCTCGCAGCTCCTGTGACCCACATCTGGTTCTTCAAGGGTGTTCCCAGTCGTCTCGGCTATCTCCTCGACATGTCGCCGAAGGAGTTGGAGAAGGTCATCTACTTCGCCAGCTACATCATCACCTCCGTCAACGATGAGACCCGTCAGAAGGATCTTCCCGAGCTCGAGGCCGCAATGGGCGATGAGATTGAGGTGGTCAAGGCCGAGTTCGACGAGTGGCACGAGGTTCGCCTTGAAGCGCTCGAAGACGAACTGGCGCGTATGGAAGAGGGTGGAGCGAAGAGTCAAGAGATCAACGCTCGACGCAAAGAGGTCGAGAAGGAGATCAAGGATCGTCAAGAGCGGAGCGATCGTGAGCTCGAGTTGATCCAGGAAGCTTTCGACACCTTCCGGACCTTCGGACCCAAGCAGCTTGTCGAGTCAGAGCAGCTCTGGCGTGAGATCTGGTTCCGCTATGCCGACTACTACGAGGGTGGAATGGGTGCCGAAGCGGTGAAGGCACTGCTTCTCAACCTCGACCTCGATGCCGAGATGGACCGTCTAGAGGAAAACCTCAACGGGACTTCTCAGCAGCGACGTCAGCGGGCTACCCAGCGGATGAAGGTCGTCAAGCCCTTCTGGGAGGGAAAGAATCGTCCCGAGGACATGATCCTCGAGACCGTTCCTGTCATTCCTCCGGATCTTCGCCCAATGGTCCAGCTCGACGGTGGCCGTTTCGCCACCTCCGACCTCAACGACCTGTACCGGCGAGTGATCAACAGGAACAATCGTCTCAAGCGTCTGCTTGACCTCGGTGCCCCCGAGATCATCGTCAACAACGAGAAACGCATGCTCCAGGAGGCCGTCGACGCCCTGTTCGACAACGGTCGGCGTGGCCGCGCCGTAACCGGGCCGGGCAACCGCGCCCTCAAGTCGCTGTCAGACATGCTCAAGGGCAAGCAAGGTCGTTTCCGCCAGAACCTTCTAGGTAAGCGAGTCGACTACTCGGGCCGTTCGGTAATTGTGGTCGGTCCCCAGCTACAGCTGCATCAGTGCGGTCTGCCCAAGATCATGGCTCTCGAGTTGTTCAAGCCGTTCGTGATGAAGCGTCTCGTCGATCTCGACCTGGCACAGAACATCAAGGCTGCCAAGCGGATGGTTGAGCGTCAGCGTCCCCAGGTTTGGGACGTGCTGTCCGACGTCATTCAGGAGCACCCGGTGCTTCTCAACCGAGCTCCTACCTTGCATCGTCTCGGGATTCAGGCTTTCGAACCAGTCCTCGTCGAGGGCAAAGCGATCCAGATTCACCCTCTGGTCTGTGAGGCCTTCAACGCCGATTTTGATGGAGACCAGATGGCTGTCCATCTCCCGCTGTCTGCCGAGGCTCAGGCCGAGGCCCGGGTGCTGATGTTGTCGATCAACAACGTGTTGTCACCGGCGTCAGGTCGCCCGATCGTGACACCTGCTCAGGACATGGTCATCGGCATCTACTATTTGTCTGAGCTGGTCGAAGACGCCGCTGGTGCCGGTCGCTACTTCTCTGATGTAGATGAGGCGCTGATGGCTTACGAACTTGGTGAGCTTTCTTTACACGCACCGATCAAGATCCGTCTTGAAGAGCGCGCTGGTGACCCCGCGATGCACCGCGACCTCAAACGGACACTGGGCAAACTGCTCAACGATGAGCCCTTCCCCCGGGATGGAATCGCGGAGACGACCTTCGGTCGAGCGCTTCTCAACGGCGCCTTCCCCGAAGACTTCCCATTTATCGACTCAGTCGTCATCAAGAGTGACCTCAAATTGCTCATAGAGAACATCATCGAGCGGTATCCCCGTTCGGCCGTTGCCGACACCCTTGACGCTGTAAAGGACCTCGGATTCCGCTTTGGAACCAAATCTGGGCTGTCGATTGGTCTCGACGATGTCCGCACCCCGGACAACAAGGCCGAGATCCTCGCCGAGTATGAGGACCGAGCCGACAAGGTGCAGAACTTGTTTGCCAAGGGTGTGGTCACCGACGACGAACGACGTCAGGAGCTGATCGAGATTTGGACGGAGGCCACCGAGAAGGTGACCGACGCAATGAAGGCCAACCTCAAGACCGAGAAGTTCAACCCGCTCGACATGATGGTGGGCTCCGGTGCTCGTGGGAACATGATGCAGGTCCGTCAGATCGCCGGTATGCGTGGTCTCGTGGCCAACCCGAAGGGTGACATCATCCCCCGCCCGATCATCTCGAACTTCCGTGAAGGTCTTTCGGTGCTCGAGTATTTCATTTCCACCCACGGAGCTCGCAAGGGTCTGGCCGATACCGCACTCCGCACCGCAGACTCCGGATACCTCACACGTCGACTCGTCGATGTGTCCCAAGAGATGATCATTCTCGAAGAGGAATGCGAGACAGACCGCGGCATTGTCATCAGCGTGATCGATGAGCGTGGTGAGAAGATTCGCAACCTTCGCTCCCGCTCTTTCGGACGGGTCCTGGCTGACGATCTCAAGGAAGGCCGAACACTCGTCGCCACCGAGAACAACAACAAACTACGTGCCGGCACGATCATCGGCACCAAAGAATTGCACGCGATCGAGGGCGCCGACGTCGAGACGATTCGGGTTCGCTCCCCGCTCACATGTGACACCCGAGGTGGGGTCTGTCAGGCCTGTTACGGGCTCTCTCTCGCCACCGGTAAGACAGTGGAGATTGGTGAAGCGGTCGGCATCATGGCCGCTCAGTCCATTGGTGAGCCTGGAACACAGCTGACTATGCGTACCTTCCATACTGGTGGTGTCGCCGGTGAAGACATCACCCATGGTTTGCCCCGTGTGGTCGAGTTGTTCGAAGCTCGTACCCCCAAGGGCAAGGCAATACTTTCCGAGATGTCAGGGGTTATATCCCACCTCGACGACGAGGAAGGTCGCCGCATCGTGGTGGCCTCTGGCGACGAAGAAACCGTTTACCCGATCTCTCGGTTCGCCAAACTTCGCTTTGCAGATGGGGACGAAGTAGAAGCCGGAAGCCAAATGACCGACGGCCCGCTCGACCCGAAAGAGGTTCTTGAGATCCGCGGTGTCCGGGCTACCCAGCAATACCTGGTCGATCAGGTGCAGGAGGTCTACCGGTCCCAAGGTGTCGAAATCCACGACAAGCACATCGAGATGATCGTGCGTCAGATGCTGCGAAGGGTCCGTGTAGTGGCCCCCAACGAGTCGGACCATCTGCCGGCAGCATTAATTGACGACCAAAAGTTCCGAGATATCAACAAGGAGCTTGTCAGTGACGACAAGCGTCCGGCTGAGGGTCGTCCAGAGCTGATGGGGATCACCAAGGCCTCGTTGGCAACGGACTCCTGGTTGTCGGCGGCTTCGTTCCAGGAGACCACTCGGGTGCTAACCGATGCGGCGATCCAGAGCCGTTCGGACTTCATGCGGGGCCTCAAGGAGAACGTGATCATCGGCAAGCTGATCCCGGCCGGTACCGGTTCCACCGAATACCAGACTCTCCACCCGTCGTTGCCCGGTGCAACAACGGTTGCCAGTCTTGGGTTGTTGGGCGACGGCACGGTCCCGCCTTCAGACGACGACGGTCTTCCCGACGACCCGGCCGAGTGGCTGGCCTCCCTGGGCGGCAGCGTCGACCCCAACGAAGAAGAGTAAAACCGCGTACCTCAGGTAGTACGGCCCATATACGGTCCAAATCCGCTCAGGTTTACGGAAGAACAACTGGAAGTCCAACCCGTGGTCAGCGGGTCAACCAACGAGCCGGTGGGCGTTTGAGATCAGGCTCTGACCAGTTGCCACGTGTGGATCCCTGGGAGGGGGTTTTTGGCGAGGGCCGGTTGTCGTGAATTGGGCTCGCCCCACAACACCCGAATCGGTCCTCGCCTTCCAATGGAACCGCTAACAACCCGGTGACGTCTTAGACGGTGACGTGATTGCGTGGTAGTCCGTCGGCCGGTTGATCCGGTCGATTTGGTACGCGTGCAGACAGGTACGTAGAATCTGTCTGGTTCCCGAGGTCCTCTTCTCGTAAGACTGGCCGGGAACGAACCGAGTGCATTCACGCACTCGGTACGCAAGTTTCACAATAGGAGCGGCGTTTTGGGGTGTGCCCCACGCCGTTTCCTCGCGCGGAGGAAATATGCCGACGATTGAGCAGCTTGTCCGTGAGGGCAGGAAGCCAAAGAAAAAGAAGGCGAAGACCGCTGGTCTCGCAGGTGCCCCGCAACGACGGGGTGTCTGCACGCGCGTCTATACCGTCACTCCGAAGAAGCCAAACTCGGCGCTTCGCAAAGTGTGTCGTGTTCGTCTTTCTTCGGGTGTCGAAATCACCGCCTATATCCCTGGTGAGGGCCATAACCTTCAGGAGCACAGCATCGTCTTGGTCCGTGGTGGCCGGGTCCGCGACCTTCCAGGGGTTCGTTACAAAGTGATTCGGGGAACTCTCGATGCGTCAGGTGTCGCCGATCGCAAGAAGTCCCGCAGCCGATATGGGACGAAGAAGGGTTCCTGATGCGCAGAGCACCAGCACAGAAACGCAAGATCGAGCCGGATCCCGTATTCCGTTCGCTGCTCGTTAGCCAGCTCATAAACAAGGTCCTGTTGAAAGGCAAGAAGGACTTGGCTCGGTCGATCGTCTACGACGCGCTCGAGACCATCGAGCAGCGCACAAGCCAGGACCCCACCGTGGTTCTCAAGCGTGCGGTTGACAACATCAGGCCGCAGGTCGAGGTCCGCTCCCGCCGTGTTGGCGGCAGCTCCTATCAGGTTCCCGTGGAAGTGCCCCCGCGCCGACAGACGAGCCTGGCTGTTCGCTGGCTGGTCAGCTTCGCCCGGAAGCGCCGGGAGCCGACAATGTCGCTGCGGCTCGCCAACGAGATTCTTGACGCCTCCAACTACACCGGAGCTGCGATCAAGCGCAAAGAAGATGTCCACAAAATGGCCGAATCAAACAAGGCCTTTGCCCATTACCGATGGTGACGCTTGTCACCAAGCGACCTGACGGTCGCGAGCACTGACAATCCAGATTTAACCCGAACGTTCCAGGTAGGCGGGCCCGAAAACTCCGAGGCCCGAACCACCGGACGATGGACGTTCACAACTGCATAGTGACCGGAGTAGTAGAGAAGAAATGAGCAACGACAACGCGCTGCATCATCTGAGGGAAGTCCCGCTGAGCCGTACCCGAAACATCGGGATCATGGCCCATATTGACGCGGGCAAAACGACTCTGACCGAGCGGATCCTCTATTACACCGGCCGCAACTACAAGATCGGTGAGGTCCACGAGGGCTCAGCCACGATGGACTGGATGGAGCAAGAACAGGAGCGTGGCATCACCATCACGTCCGCTGCCACTACGTGTCTCTGGCATGACCATTCGATCAACATCATCGATACCCCGGGTCACGTCGACTTCACCGTTGAGGTTGAGCGATCGCTCCGCGTTCTCGACGGCGCCGTCGCCGTTTTTGATGGGGTCGCCGGTGTGGAGCCTCAGTCGGAAACGGTATGGCGCCAGGCTGATCGCTATCGAGTCCCTCGAATTTGTTTCATCAACAAACTCGATCGCACCGGCGCCGATTTCTACTTCGACGTCGATTCGATAGTCGAGCGACTCGGTGCAAACCCTCTGGTGTTGCAGCTTCCCATCGGAGCCGAGAACGACTTCGTCGGGGTCATCGACCTGGTCGAGATGGAAGCTCACATCTGGAAGGGTGATGATGGCACCCACTGGGAGACCAACAGTATCCCGGCCGAAATGGCTGGCAAGGCTGCCGAATATCGCGAGACTCTTCTCGAGGTCGTGGCCCAGACATCAGAGGAACTCCTCGATGATTATCTGGAGCATGGAGATCTCAGCTCGAAGCAGATTCAGCAGGGTGTGCGCGCCGGAACGTTGAATAGCGAATTCACCCCGGTCTTCTGTGGCTCGGCTTTCAAGAACAAAGGTGTCCAGCTCCTTCTCGATGCCATTGTTGCCTATCTACCCAGTCCTACCGATCTGCCACCCACGGAAGGTTTCAAGCCTGGCGACGAGGAAGTCATCATGTTTCGCGACCACAGCGACATGGAGCCCTTCAGCGCCCTGGCTTTCAAAATCATGACCGATCCCCACGTGGGAAAGCTCACCTACTTTCGGGTCTACTCCGGGCACATGGCCAAGGGCGACACGATTCTCAACACTGTTACCGGTAAGAAGGAACGAGTCGGTCGGATCCTCCGAATGCACGCCAATTCGCGCGAGGACATCGACGATGTATTCGCCGGCGACATCATCGCCGGAATCGGCTTCAAGAACACAACCACCGGGGACACTCTGTCCGATCTGAGCAGCCCGATTCAGCTCGAGTCGATGGAATTTCCCGCGCCTGTGATTTCGGTCGCCATCGAGCCCAAGACCAGGTCGGACGAAGAGAAACTCTCCACCTCGCTGCACAAGCTGTCTGAAGAGGATCCCACCTTCCTTGTCCGTGCCGACGAAGAGACTGGTCAAACGATCATTTCAGGAATGGGTGAATTGCACCTGGAAATCCTGGTCGATCGCCTCCTTCGCGAGTTCAGCGGCGACGCATCGGTCGGCACACCGCAGGTTGCCTACAGAGAGACCATCCGCAAGGGCATCGAGAAGGTCCGTTACAAACATGTCAAG
>CAXMOW010000004.1:81301-81569 GCA_964195235.1 uncultured Acidimicrobiia bacterium
GCAGTCTGGTGGTCGGGGCCAATACGCCGATGTGATGATTCATCTCGAGCCGACCGGTCCCGGCGGAGGTTATGAGTTCATCGACAAGATCAAGGGTGGATCAGTTCCTCGTGAATACATCCCCTCGGTCGACGCCGGTATCGAAGGTGCACTCGACCAGGGAATTCTTGCCGGCTACCCCCTCGTCGATGTCCGCGCGATCCTCATCGATGGATCGTCGCATGACGTTGATTCGTCGGAGATGGCATTCAAAATCGCCGGCTCTATG
>CAXMOW010000005.1:0-74862 GCA_964195235.1 uncultured Acidimicrobiia bacterium
GCCAAAAGCGGACCAAAACGCCGATCGAGCTGAGATCAATCGGGTCATAGACGAAGAAAACCCCAGTCAATTGCTGGGGTTTTTGCTTGGAGGCGACGACCGGAATCGAACCGGTGTGACGGGTTTTGCAGACCCGCGCCTAACCACTCGGCCACGTCGCCAGTGGCGGCCGATCACGACCGTCTGGAGCGGAAGACGGGAGTTGAACCCGCGACCTCAACCTTGGCAAGGTTGCGCTCTACCAACTGAGCTACTTCCGCGACGAATCAGAAATTCTAGCCAACGGTTCTCGCCAACCAAAAGGTATCAGGACCCGGTCGAGCCGAATCCGCCAGTTCCGCGCTGCGTCTCATCCAGATCATCAACCTCCACCCACTCCACAACCGGCATCGGAACAATCGAGAGCTGGGCGATACGTGATCCACGCTCGAATTTCACCAACTCGCTTCCATGGTTAATCAGCAAGACATTGATCTCGCCTCGATAGCCAGGATCAATTAGACCCGGCCCGTTGACAACACCAATGCCGGAGCGCATGGCGTGACCACTGCGCGGCAAAACGAAACCGGCGTAACCCTCAGGGATGGCCACCGCGAGGCCAGTCGGAACTGCTGTCCTCGCTCCCGGCTCCAAAACGACATCAACACGGGAGTGAAGATCGACCGCTGCATCGCCGATATGAGCAGTTGTGGGAACAGGAAGCTTTGAATCGAGTCGGACGAAGTTAATCTGCATAGTGTCGTGGGGCATCGGGCGGGATGACCAAGCGACTGTAAGCGGGTTCACCCGATGAGTGCCACATCTCGACATCCCAAACACCTAGCTCCATCACGTCACCGGTTCCGGCTGGCTGCAATGGAGTCGCTCGGATTCATGGACAGTCCAGGCACGGTCACCAGTCCGACGACAGGTGAACCAGCTTCTGGCGTCGCCACGGTTCACCCGGTAGCACCCCCTCGAGACGATCCGTTTGCTAACTGGACACCAAGCGAAGTGACACAGAAGCTCGTCAACAGCAATGTCAGGTGGGGTTTCATGGCCGGGATTCTCATGATTGCGCTCGGTCTCACCGGTCTCGGATATTGGATCTACCAACAGCCCAGTCTTGCTGTCGAAGCTGCCCATGATGACCTTTTGGACTCAGCGCAGATATTGCAGCCGAGCATCGAAGCCGTCCTCGCTGTGGACACGGCAGCGGCTGGATCGGACGTGTCCGAGCAGCTTGTCCTCATCAACGCCGACGCGCGATCTCTATTCAACGTCGCGGGCGCTCTTCCTACGACTCTCAACGACGAACGATCAATCGCCGCCGATATCGCAGGCCAGGCGCTCGAAGGCTCCCGAATTCTGAATGACGCCTATGCGTATCGCTCCGCAGTGCTTCCGATACTCGTAGTCCCTGACTTCGAGACCGACCCGGCCTTGATCACCCTCGACGACGCGGCCGCGACATTCGGACTCTGGCAGACCCACTTCCAGGACGTGATCGCTGCATTGCCCGCAGGCATGATGAACGAGTTGGAAGGTGAATTGACGCTGATTTCCGGGAACCTCGAGGTGCTCCAGACCAGATATCTAGACGCTCTCCGCACTGATAACCCCGGAGGGGTTGCCATTGTGGTCCACGAATTGAACACGAGCCTCGCTGATGCAGAGATGCTGTTCCACGTCGAGTTTGATGAAATGTCAACGATTGCCCAGGCTCAATTCATCAAAGCCCTCGAGTCGATCAACCTTTTATTCGGCTGACTCCAACTCCGCCATCTCCCTCTCGAAATCGGCCGCTCCCTGAAATTCCTTGTAGACCGAAGCGAAACGCAGATACGCGACTTCGTCCAATTCCCGAAGACGATCGAGTACTTCGTGACCAATCTCCTCCGTCGTAACTTGTGAACCGATTGACCGCAATTGAGCCTCGAGATCCTCCACTAGCCCCTGAACGTTCGAGTCCGAGACAGGACGATCGGCTAGGGCAGCGGAAATGCCTGATGCGAGTTTGGATGCGGAGAAGGCCTCGAGGCGACCGTTGCGTTTGCGTACCATCAACTGTGGTTCGAGACGCTCATGAGTCGTGAAACGATGTCCGCATCCATCACACTCGCGCCTACGACGAATGGACACGCCGTTTTCTGCCGGTCGGCTATCAATCACCTTCGTGTCGGTTGCATTGCACGAAGGGCACAGCATCGTCCCAGCGTAAACAAATGAAAATCATTTAGTCCTTTGGGATGAGAAGGACCTGACCCGGGTAGATGCGACTGTCGGTCAATCCGCTGGCCTCGCGGATGACGGCGATTGTGATACGTACATCGTCGCCAAGACCAACATGACCGGCTGCGATCGACCACAAGGTGTCACCAGTTGCTACCACATACTCACTGGTGGGCGGTGGTGGGCTTTCAGCGTCGGCGGGCCCGCCAATCAGAAGGAACACGGTGAAGACGGCGGCAAGGATGACGGACAGCCGGACGGATAGCTGACCTGGTGCCATCTGCATTGTTTCCTCCTGATCGGACCCGCTATTTGTCGGTGACATTCGGAAGACCGAACGTGCGTTCGATACACTATCGAACATTTGTTCGCTGTCAAGCCATCAATCAGATGGAGGGGAAAGCCGTAGCTTCAACAACCGCGGCGACCGGAATTGGCCCGTACACGTGGGGAAACTTCTCTCCCATGTCGTAGAGGTCTTCGTATACGAGTGCTTCGCCAATCACGGTTGAATCGATGGTGAGAAGCACGAGGTCTTCCCGGTCTTTGTAGAAAGACTCGGCCACCCCAGCCAACTGTGTTTCCGTCGAGCAATGGATGAAACCTTCGGATTCGAAATCGTCCGTTCGATAGACATCGCTCTTCGCTGCCCAAGCTCCGGGTTCTGCGATGTGATAGATACGCATCCTCGTTCAAGATACCGGCATCGAACACACGTTTGGGTTATCGTGTGCGAACACCAGTTCGAGGAGGAGTCAAGTGCTCACCGATCGCCAACAGCAAGTGCTCGACCACATCAAACAGACGGTCAATGACCGCGGCTATCCACCGTCCGTTCGTGAGATCGGCGACGCGGTGGGTCTCAGCTCACCGTCGACCGTCCACTCTCATCTCAACTCACTGGTCAAGGCGGGCATGATCAAGAAGGACCCTTCAAAACCACGCGCCATCATGATCATGGACCAATCCGAGAGTGCCGCGGCCGACGATCGTCGGATCCGTGACATCCCGGTCCTGGGTCGGATCGCTGCCGGTACCCCAATCCTGGCCGCCGAGCAGGTCGAGGAAATCATGCCACTCCCAACCGAACTTGTAGGCGACGGCCCGGTCTTCCTGCTCGAAGTCAAAGGTGATTCAATGATCGACGCCGGGATTCACGAGGGCGACCTCGTCGCCATTCACAGCCAGCCCGACGCACGTGATGGCGAAATCGTGGCTGCCCTGATCCACGGTGAGGAAGCCACCGTGAAAAGACTGCGTCGTGAGGGCGGCAAGGTGAGCCTTGTCTCTGAGAATCCGGCTTACGAGCCGATGGTGTTCTCCGAAGGTGTCGAGCTGATCGGCAAAGTGGTCAGCGTTCTCCGGCGTTACCCCTAAACGAGTATTCGGCAGGGCCACGAAGCCACGCCACCCCGTCCCGAAACTCGACCTGCCCGGTGCCCCCAGGCACCGAGACGCTGATGGGACTTTCAAGCCCGTCTGTCTTGGTAGCGACAAAAGCGGCTGCGACCATGCCCGATCCGCAAGCCAGAGTCTCGCCGACGCCCCGTTCCCAAACACGCATATGAACAGAACCATCGACAATCGATATGAATTCGACGTTCGTTCCGTTTTGGAAAACGTCTTCGGTCTGGAGCTTCTCGCCGATAGCCGCCACGTTTGAGGCGTCCGGATCGTCGACGACTACAACGGCGTGCGGATTCCCCACATCCACGAGGTGATATTGCTCTCCATCGATGTTGGCATGGCCGGCAACACTCGGTCGTCCGATTTGGGCCTCGATCCTGTCCTCGAGGACACGTACTCCCCTATCCCCCACCGGAGTTGCCACGGCAAAGTTGCGGTCCATGGCCCATCCCTTGTCGTACACGTAGCGGGCCACACAGCGAAGCCCGTTGCCACACGTCTCCGCTTGGCTTCCGTCGGCGTTCCAGTACTCCATGCGTACCGGATCCAGTTTGGTGACGACAAGCACACCATCGGCGCCGACGCCACGACGACGGTCGCAGACTTCGATGATCTCCTCGACTGACAAATGCACCGGGCCATCGAGAACTACGAAGTCGTTGCCGAGACCCTGCATCTTGGTGAAAGACAGGTTTCTCACTTCAGGGCCTCCAGAGTCCGTTTGACACGCTCATCGCTGTGGTTGAGCCACGGTATCCAGCGTATCCGAGGATCACGCTGAAACCAGGTTCGCTGTTTCTTCGCAAGCCTTTTGGTGTTTCTCGAGATGGCTTGGAATGTCTCGTCGACGTCGATCATGCCGGCGAGATGATCCAGTATCTCGCGATATCCGACTGCGGATGCAGCCGTTCGGCCAATACGAGCCTGCAGGGCCTTTACTTCCTCGATCAGACCGCCATGTCTCATCTCGTTGAGACGTTGGTCGACACGCATCCCGAGCTGATCTCCAGGATCGATGCCGACTGCGGTGAATTCGATCTCCGATTTGTATCTACGAATATCCTCGGCCTCGGCCGACCGCGCTCGCTGGGATGGTGTTTCACCGGTGAGGCGAAAAATCTCTACCGCTCGAACGACTCGACGAGTATTCGCCAAGTCAACATGGTTCCCAGCCGCTGCATCGGCAGCCACAATTTCAGCCACCAACGCCGCTTTCTCAGTCCCTTCCAACATCGATTTCAACGCTTCGTCGGTAGGGGCAAAACTCATTGGATCGACCAAAGCCCGAAAGTGGAGCCCCGAACCCCCGGAAATGACCAGGGGAACCTCGGATGAGTCCATGATCCCTCGGGCTTGTCGGCGAAATTCGGCGACTGAGAACTCATCTTTCGGGTCGGCCACATCGATCATGTGATGTACGACATCTCTCCGCTGTATCAGATTCGGTTTGGCGGTACCGACATCCATACCCCGATAGACCTGCATTGAATCAACAGAGATGACATCGGCGCCGAGACGCTTGGCAACGTCGACCGCCACCGCTGTCTTGCCCGACGCGGTAGGGCCGACAATCGCCACCACTCGGCTCAGACAGGGCTCCCCATCAGATAATGTTGTGCTGCTTTATCGATTTCGACGTTGATGAAAGTGCCTGGCGGGTATTCACCTGGGACGTGCACCAATTTACCGGTCCGGGAGCGTGTAGTAGCCACATCGGACCGTTTTTTCGAAGGCCCCTCCGAGAGCACACTCATCCGGGATCCCACCATCTCTCGATTGAGTTCCTCTGAAATCCTGTTCTGGGCTTCGACCAAACGGGCAAATCGTTCCTGGATAACTTCTGCGGGAACGAACTCATCGGTCATCAGCGCTGCCCGTGTCCCGGGCCGTGGCGAAAAAATGAACGTAAATGCCTGATCGAACCTGGCTTCCT
Organism: uncultured Acidimicrobiia bacterium; assembly: GCA_964195235.1. GTDB lineage: Bacteria > Actinomycetota > Acidimicrobiia > Spongiisociales > ZC4RG35 > CAXMPK01. Next base: position 5,552 of record CAXMOW010000005.1, read on the forward strand.
CGATTACTTCCATGGTGAGCTCGAAGTCCCGGTCGGTCTCTCCGGGGAATCCAACGATGATGTCCGTCGAGACGGCAAGACCGGGGATAAGCCGACGGGCCATCGCCAAGCGCTCCATGTACTTCCGCCTGTTGTAGCCCCGGTGCATGTCACGCAGGATCCGATCTGACCCGGACTGGAGCGGAAAGTGAAGCTGCTCACAGACCGCCGCAGTTTCAGCCATCGCCAGAGCCACATCCTCGCGGAAGTCGTTGGGATGAGGACTTGTGAACCGAACTCGCTCGATCCCACCGACATCACCGACTCTGCGGAGCAAGTCTCCGAAGATCGGCCGTCTCTTCCCGTCAATAGCCAGATCACGGCCGTAGGTATCGACGTTTTGACCGAGAAGCGTGACCTCAACCACACCGTCGTTGGAAAGCCGTTCGATTTCATGGACGATGTCGCCTGGGCGGCGAGAGACTTCGACACCCCGGACGGAGGGGACGATGCAAAATGTGCAGCTGTTGTTACAGCCGACCTGGATCGTCACCCATGCCGAGTGAACCAACTCGCGGCGTGTCGGAAGAGAGCTTGGCATCGCCTGAAGCTCATCGACAACCTCGGTGATCGGACCCCATTGCTCGGCATGGTCCATCAGGTCGAGCACACGATCGAGGTTGTGGGTGCCCATGACCACGTCTACCCACGGAGCCTTCTCTCTGATCAGGTCACGATCCTTCTGGGCGGCGCAACCGCCGACCACCAGGAGCATCTCCGGATTGACATCTTTGATCGCTTTCAACTGGCCGAGGTTGCCGTACATTCGGTTGTCGGCGTTCTCCCTGATGGTGCAGGTGTTGACATAGACGACGTCAGCGGTGTCGAAGCCGTCGGTGGCCGTCATCCCATCAAGCTCTAGCTGGCCAGCAATGCGTTCCGAGTCGTGTTCGTTCATCTGACAGCCGAATGTGCGGATGAAGTACTGCTTACCAACGCGCGTCGGCATGCGATGAACCCGCTCACGGGTGGTTGGCTCTGGAAGTAGTACTTGGGTCATGAGGTCGCTGACCTCAGCGTGCGTAGTCGGTTGCCCGAAACTCCCGGATCACCGTGACCTGTATCTGTCCCGGGTACTGAAGGTCTTCCTCCAGTTTACGGGAGATCGCGCGGGAAAGCTCCCTGGCGTGCAGGTCGGACACCTCACCCGGATCGACCATCACCCGAACCTCTCTACCGGCCTGAAGGGCAAAGACCTCTTCGACTCCGGAGAACTCCATCGCAATGCTCTCTAACCGCTCGAGACGTTTCACATAACCTTCAAGTGTCTCGCGGCGGGCACCGGGTCTAGCGGCAGACACCGCGTCGGCGGCTTGAACAATCACGGCGAGCACCGTCCTCGGCTCCACTTCGTTGTGATGGGCCTCGATTCCATGCACCACGGCAGGGTCCTCATCAAAACGGCGGGCGATTTCGGCGCCTATCAGCGCATGGGAGCCCTCTACCTCATGGGTCACAGCCTTTCCGATGTCATGGAGAAGGGCAGCTCGTTTCACCGGGGCGGGGTCGATGTTGAGCTCCGACGCCAACATCGAGGCTATGTGAGCGGTTTCGACGAGATGGTTGAGAACATTCTGACCGTATGAAGTCCGATACTTGAGCCGACCCATCAACGTGATCAATTCGGAATTCATCCGCGACACCCCGACCTCGACGAGGGCCCATTCTCCGGCGTCCCTGATCGATGTCTCGACCTCGGCCTTGGCCTTCTCGTGGGCTTCTTCAATGGAAGCTGGGTGGATACGCCCATCTGCGACCAGCTTCTCGACCGTGATCCGAGCAACCTCACGTCGCACCGGATCGAACGAACTGACCGAAACTGCCTCTGGGGTGTCGTCGACGATGAGGTTGGTCCCGGTGACTGATTCGAGGTGACGAATATTGCGTCCCTCACGGCCGATGATCCGACCTTTCATCTCATCCGACGGAAGTTGGACAACTGACACGGTTGATTCGCTAACCACTTCTGAGGCGAGCCGTTGGATGGCAGTAGCCAGAATACGCCGAGCCCTGCGGTCTGCCTCTTCACGAGCCTTGATCTCGAGATCTCTGACAACAATCATCGCCTCGCGACGGGCCTCATCCTCCACTTGTTCCAACATCTCCTCTTTGGCGGCAGCGACGTCGATACCTGATATCTGCTCCAAGCGGTAACGAGCGTCTTCCTTGAGGTGCTCCAACTCACCACGTGATGTGGTCAGTTCGTCCTCGCGGTCGATGAGAACCGTTTCCCGCTGGGCCAGATTCGATGCGCGCTGTTCAAGCGTTTCCTCGCGCTGTGCAAGGCGCGATTCGAGGTTGGAAAGTTCGAGGCGGCGGTGGGCCATCGCTTCTTCCTCGCGCTCTCGATACGTCTCAGCCTTGGCTCGTCCTTCGTCTTCAGCCGATCCAAGGATGCGCTGGGCATCAGCGCGAGCGCTGCTAACCATGCCCTCAGCGGAGACACCATCGCGCTCACGGCGGCGAGCGATGGAAAGTCGGGCAAGCAGATACCCAAACCCGAGACCGATAGCAACCCCCGCGACTGCCAGTCCTATTGCCACGGCATTACTCATCGTGGTCCCTTCCTTCGGGACCTAAAACACAATGTGGCCGGACCCTCAGGTCCGGCACACGAAACAAGTAGCCAACTGGAAAGGGGCTAGATCACCCTGCTTTTCGTTCGCTCCTTCTGTACATGTCTCTTAGGTTCCGACGTTCTTGATTCAAAGCTATTTCGTGTGAGGTCTCAATGGTAGTCACATCAGGGGACTCACATAACAAGAAAAGTCGCGAAATCTTGCGCTTCACCTTCTGCTCGCTCAGGGCGACACAAGCCGTCTGGATTACTCCTCCGGAGCGACCACTTCCGTTTCCTCAACACCGTCGCCGGCTTCGGCTCCCGCTTCGGCTCCCGCTTCGGCTCCCGCTTCGGCTCCCGCTTCGGCTCCCGCTTCGATCTTGTCGTCGTCGTCGCTTTCGGTCATGCCGACCGCTTCGTACACCTTGGCCTGGAGTTGCATCGCAAGTTCGGGGTTCTCCCGGAGGAAACGTTTTGAGTTTTCCCGACCTTGCCCCAGCTGATCTTCGTCAAAGGTAAACCAAGCACCACTCTTACGAACCACACCGTTGTCAACGGCCACATCAAGCAGGCTTCCCTCACGGGAGATTCCGTGCCCGAACATGATGTCGAATTCAGCCAACCTGAACGGCGGGGCCATCTTGTTCTTGGCGACCTTCACACGGACCCGGTTTCCCACATTCTCGGTGCCATCTTTGATCGCTTCGATACGACGGATGTCGAGACGCATCGATGAATAGAACTTGAGCGCCCGACCACCGGGGGTTGTCTCAGGTGAACCGAACATCACACCGATCTTTTCCCGCAACTGGTTGATGAAGATGGCGGTGGTCCTCGATTTGCTCAAGGTTCCCGCCAGCTTGCGCAAGGCCTGCGACATCAAACGAGCCTGGAGACCCATGTGAGAATCGCCCATCTCGCCTTCGATCTCGGCTCTGGGGACCAGGGCTGCCACCGAGTCGATAACCACCACGTCGAGGGCGCCTGAGCGGATCAGCATGTCTGCAATCTCGAGGGCCTGTTCGCCAGTATCGGGCTGAGAAATCAACATCTCGTCGACGTCAACACCGAGCGCCTTGGCATATATCGGATCGAGAGCATGCTCGGCGTCAATGAAAGCTGCGATGCCACCATTGCGCTGTGCTTCAGCGACGATATGAAGGGCAAGAGTTGTCTTTCCTGAGCTTTCCGGCCCGTAAATCTCGACGACACGACCACGGGGCACACCTCCGATTCCCAGGGCGAGATCCAGAGACAATGCCCCGGTCGGAATGATGTCGATGCTGCGTTGCGCAGCCTCACCCATTTTCATGATGGCGCCTTTGCCAAACTGACGCTCAATCTGACTGACCGCCATGTCGAGTGCGTTTTCTCGTTCCACTTCGCGTCCTTCCTGACTCATTAAATATCACCGTATCGGGTGGCTCTGACAAGAATTCTGAAAGCATAGACCGAACACATGTTCGCAACGTGGATTCAGGGCAAACAAGGGAAGAAGGCCATTCCTCAGCCCCCTCGACATCAGGTACCACTGGCGCGGCACGGTCAGGCACGCGTGACCTATATGTGATTGTTGGCAGGACTGAACCCGAATCGCTCCAACACCTCATAACTGGCCTCTCCGCTGCCAAAGTGGCTCCGGAACAACACGAGCTGATCCGCCTTCCACCCCAGATCAACGTGCTGTTCGACTAATTGGGTGACGTCCTTCTGAGGACGGACTCGAGCCAGGGTGACGTGAGGATGAAAGGGGCGCTCTTCCGGCCCGAGACCTGCTGACTGAGCGGCGGTCTCTGTGATCTCGTTGAGCTCGCCAAGAGAGCCAGAACTGTCTACAACGCCTGCCCACACCACAGTCGCTTTCCTCGGATTAGGGAACGCACCCAAACCTGTCAGCCGAATCGAGAAAGACATCGGCATCTCAGCCTCAGCCAGAACTGCCAGAAATCGTTCGTAGGCGACTTGATCGACTGACCCAAGAAATCGGACGGTGATATGCCAATTCTCGGGTGGCACCACCTTGCCGGGAATGTCGATTCCGTTTATCCGATCCGCCAGAGCAAGCTTTATCTCATGCGGTAGTGGGACGGCGGCGAAGACCCTGCCTACGGTTTCCACCACTTGCCGATCAGCGCCAGACGGGTGAAATGAAGGGCATTGGTCGCTGCGTAGGTCCGGATTCGCTCACGGTCCCCCACCATTCGCAGCTCTTTGGCTTGAGTGTGATCCGGAGTTGCCACACCGATCACCATCGTCCCTGGCGGCTTCTCCATCGGATCGGGACCGGCCGATCCCGTGACTGACACAACGACGTCCGCCCCCAAGAGCCGCCTCCCGCCTTCTGCCATGGCTTCCGCCGTTTCGGTGGTCACCACCGTGGACACATCGTCAATACCGAGCAGCGTTTGCTTCAACTCCGAGTTGTAGGCAACCAGTCCGCCCCTGACCACCTTCGACGAACCTGGCAAAGATGTGAGAGCGGCGGCCACCAGTCCGCCTGTCATCGACTCGGCGGTTGCGATTGTGTAGCCGCGTTCGGTGAGGAGTCGGAGCAGGACTCGTTCGATGGTTTCGTCGTCGACACCAAACACCGAATCACCAAGCCGCTCCCGGACTTCGCTCTCCATCGGGGCAATCAGCGCATCAGCCGCCGCCTGATTGTCAGCTTTGGCTGTGATGCGCACTTTGATCTCACCACCCGAAGCGAGAAAAGCGAGTGAAGGGTTGGTAGAGCCGCGGTAGACGTCGTCGAGAGTTTCTGCCACTCCCGACTCGGATTGGCCCCAGGTGCGCAAGAGTCGACTGACGAGAACTGAGGATTTCCCGGCGGCAGCTGATAAACGTGGGAGGACGTCTCTCTCAAGGAGGTATTCCATCTCTGCCGGCACACCCGGCACGCAATAGATCAGGGTTCCGTTGTGTTTGATCGCCAGCCCGGGCGCCGTGCCTTTGGGGTTCATCAGGAGCTCGGATCCGGCAGGATGCTGGGCTTGACGCAGATTCGACTCCGGCATCACCCGTCCCCGACTCTCCCACCATTCCCGCAGGTGATTGGCGTACGACTCACTAAATTCCATCTCAAGCCCAGTCGCCGCACACACCGCTTCCCGGGTGAGGTCATCCTGAGTGGGACCGATCCCACCAGTGATAATGACGGCGTCAGATCGGCCGATTGCCAACTCGATTGACCGGGTGAGCCGGTCATGATTGTCCCCGACTACCTGGCCGAAGTTGGCGTCGAGTCCGCGTTCAGCAAGAGCCGCTCCGATGTGAGATGCGTTGGTATTCACGATTTGACCAAGCAAAAGCTCAGTCCCCACCGCGATCACTTCGACGATCACTGGACCATTGCCTCCATGTCAGGTCCGTAGGCGCCGACATACTCCACTTTGCGCCACTCCCCCGGCTCACCTGCGTCGAGGCGAACAACACCGTCGATCTCAGGAGCGTGTCGATAGGAGCGAGCGATCGGAACCCCGTCTTCGACCTGATCCACCAACACCTCGTCATCAAGGCCAAGCCAAGCTGCGTTGGCTGCGGCCGTCGCCTCCTCTTGGACTGACGTGAGACGCCTGAGACGAGCCATGGTGAGCTCACGAGGCACCTGATTGTCCATGTCGGCGGCCGGAGTGCCCGGCTCGGCCGAGTATGGGAAAAACCCTGCCCAGTCGAGACGAGCTTGCTCCAGAAACTCCTCGAGCTCGTCTGTGTGCGACTCGGTCTCGCCTGGGAACCCGACGATGAAAGAAGACCTGAGGGCTGCCTCGGGAGCAAGTTCTCGAATCCTCTGGATCAGCGCCAGGTGTTTTTCGGTGTTGCCGGGGCGCTTCATACCCCGCAGCAGGGGCTGGGAGACGTGTTGAAGCGACAGGTCAAAGTAGGGGACGACCTTGTCATTGGACGTCATCTCGGTGAGGAGACGTTCGTTGATCTCACGGGGATGCAGATAGAGAAGTCGGAGCCGGCGCAACCCCTCGACATCAGAGAGGAACGTGAGGAGGTCAGGAAGACCCCCCGGTGCGTCAATGTCGCGCCCATAGGCCGCGAGATCCTGTGCAACCAGGATCACCTCACTAACGCCGGAGCGAGTGAGCGCAACCAGCTCCTCACGGATCTCGGTGGGGCGCCGAGAGCGTTGTTTGCCTCTGATCAGGGGAATCGCACAAAAGGTGCACGGCTTGTTACAGCCTTCGGCAACCTTCAGATAGGCATATGGCAGACCAGTAGCGGGTCGGCCGGTGGCGTGCAGGATGTCCATCGCCGGGCGCCGCTTCATTTCGACCGGGTGCCATCGCGTCAGATCGTCGAGGACGCCCACCAGATCGCCATACTTGTCCAGGCCAAGAACCGCGTCGACCTCGGGGAGAGCGCTTTCGACCTCGGTGCCGAACCTTTGGGCCATACAGCCGATCACGATCGAGCGTGCGCCGCTGGCTTTGCGATCCTCCAGCTCGAGAATGGTCTCGACCGACTCTGCCCTGGCCTCTTCTATGAAGGCACATGTGTTCGTCATCACAACGTCGGCCGTCTCGGGTGAGTCAGCCCACGTGTACCCGGCCTCGGAGAGCATCGCTATCACCTTCTCCGAGTCCACCTGATTCTTGGCGCAGCCGAGAGTCGTCAGCCAGAGGGAGGGACCTGCCATCAGAGCGACACTAAATGCGTGTGCACAAAGGCGTACATGTTCACGCGTTGTGCAGACGCATCTCTCAATGGGTGCGGGTGGCTTCGACCACCGACAGGAGTTCGGCCGAGTCAACGGCGTCGGCCAAAGTGTTCCAGGTCGCTGTGCTCACGACGTTCTCCTCTTCGATTTCGGCACACGCCAGATAAACCGCGTCGGCGAGCGGGCCAATGTTCTGATCGACCTCAAAAGCTTCCGCAATGGAGGTGCGGGCGAGTGGAACGTCCAACCGGCCGACAGCCCTGATCGCCTCCTCGGCGAAGGCCGTCACCTTCAAGTCCACGGGCTCAGATCTCGGCGTACAGGTAGCGACGGAGAATGTCGAGCCGTTCTTCCCTGGTCTCGGGATGCAAATACCAGAGCAACGCCGCCACCGTGGACAACAACGGATTCCCGTCTTGTGGTGTGAAGGAAAACCCGACCACTTCGTTGCCGTCGCGCACCGCCAGCGTGTCCAGAGGAATGACAGCCTGGCTCATGAGGCGTCCGAAATACCCGTGGTCGCGACCGAAGGAGAAGATCTGGTTGGCCGACGTCTTGTGAGTGACCGCGATCCGGGTGTTCTCCATCAGACGTTCCTTGACCTCGTCGACGCTGATGTCGTGGTCGAGAGTCAGCGAAAAGTGGAGCGAATGCATGTACTGGGTGTTCATTTTCAGCGCACTCGAGAAAATATTGAGGTCATAGCCCAGGGTGCTGAACAGGTCATGTGAGTCCCGGGCATGGTGGGTGCCGAAACGCTCATCGGCATGGCTACCTACGGTTGGGCTGGCGATGAACCCGTCGTCCTGAGAGATGTCGTTGGCCCGTCGGATGCAGAGGAACCGACCGTCTTCGAGATGGTTGGTTCCGTCAAGATCCATTCCCAGCGCCTTGACCAGCACTGAGATGTTGTGAGTGTTGCAACTGACGATCTGGATGAATTTGTCCTCATTGTGAACGAGGGCCTCGTCGTTGATTCCACGGGCATACATCTTGCCGAAGCCGTATTCCGAGCCCTGGGCCATGTAGCCAATCGGACCTGAAGCTTCGCCATAAAACTCCTGTTTGTTCTGATTGCCCACTGGAGTGCAGTCGATGACCACGGTGGCCCTCCCGATGGCCTCCCGCGTCTCGTACTTCGGAGTGTGACCCAACTCTTCGAAAGTGGCCTTGCGGTTGTCATCGACACAGAGCATCGCTCCACGGCGCACCAGATCGGAGACTTTCGCCCTTTCAGTAATCAGCGGAGTGCGCTTGTGGAATGTGACCTCGTCAATGCCGAAGTGCTCCTTGTTGTCGGCAAGCAGGCCGATCAGTGGTTCACCGATGGTGCCCGTGCCCACAACGTGGACGATGTTCATGAGAGGTCCCTCCGGAGCAGATTGTGTCCGAAAACGCATGGTACTTGGGTTGCTCGAACCAGCGAAAGCCCAGCTACGACAGGCTTGAAGCCTCGGTCAAATAGCAAACGCCGAGTTCGAGATTTGCCGAGCTCTGGGAAGCCTCGCCCACTGTTAGAGCAAGAGTGGGTCAGCGTCGATCTGAACCAGCGACGGTCCGTTGTGGTCGAGGGCGAATCTGATCGCGGAGTCGAGCTCCGACGCGTCAGTCACTCGGATGCCGCGACCACCACTCAGTTCAGCGAATTCGGCGAAGTCGGGGTTGTGGAGACTGGTCTGCCACACGTCGTACTCAGCACCCCGCTGTTCTTTGCTGATCTTCCCAAGCTCGTCGTTGACCAGGAGAATCAGTGTGATGTCCATTCCGTATTTCACCGCCGTCGTGAACTCCATTGCGTACTGTCCGAAACCCCCATCACCGGCAACGGCAATCACCTGACGTTCGCCTCCGACGGCTGCCCACAGTCCCATGGCTGCAGGAAACGCAAATCCGATTGAACCGAGATAACCGGACATCACCACTGACTGCTTGCGGACTTCGAAATAACGTCCGAATGAATATGTGTTGTTGCCGACGTCGACGGCAACAGCAGCATCGGCATCCACTAGGCGAGATAAAGAGTCAAAGATCGCGGCAGAGTTGACTCCGACGCCGGAGTCATCGGCACGGCGACTGGCCTTCTCTTCACGCCAGATGGCCCACCTCTCCGCCACCTCCTCGGTCCGGTCCGAAAAAGTGTGTCGAGAGGGCATCCGCTCCTGAATGAGTCTTGCCGTAACCCCGACGTCACCCAGAACAGGAACATCCACGGAATGGAACCGACCGAGAGCCATGGGATCGTGGTCAATCTGGACGATCGGCTTGTACTCGGCGATTCCAGTGTGATTGGAGAACGACGCTCCAAACACAACAAGGACGTCACTCTCATTCATGAACCAGGAGGCGACAGGGGTTCCACTACGACCGAGAACGCCACAACCCAGAGGGTGTGAGTCGCTGATCTGACCTTTTGCTTTGAATGTGGTGACGATCGGGGTGCCCATGGTCCCGGCACACTCGATTATTTGGGCCATGTGGCGCCGCGCCCCCGCGCCCACAATGAAGAGTGGACGCTCAGCCTTTGAGATCATCTTCAGTGCCGCATCCATCGCCTCGGCCGGCGGAGCAACCTCTCGAGAGCCGGTGCGGCCAATCGGCGAGCCGGATGGACGCAGACTCTCGATCACCTGTACTTCGTCAGGGAGCATCAGGTGGGCGACCTCGCGCTCGACTAAAGCGGTCTTGCACGCGAGCGTCATCAGTTCGGCTGCGTCACTACCGGCGTGCACTGTCTCGCTGAATCTAGCGACGTCCGCAAAGGCCGCCTCGAGATCCAAGTCCTGGAATGCACCCCGACCTCTGATGCTCGAAGGCACCTGACCGGACAACGCTAGGACTGGCGCCCGATCGACTTTGGCGTCGTAGAGACCGGTCATGAGGTTGGTGGATCCAGGTCCTGCGATCCCGAAACATGCCGCGAGCTCACCAGTCAGCTTTCCGTAGGCGCTGGCCGCGAAAGCCGCGGCACCTTCGTGGCGTATCCCAATGTAAGTGAGATCACCCCGTTCCTCCGCAACACGCATGGCATCGGCGAAGCCGAGGTTGGAATGCCCAACCATCCCGAACACGTGGGTAACCCCCCAATTCACCATCGTTTCGACCAAGACGTCGCTGATTGTTCTCGGCCGTTCGGTTTCGATTGGCAGGGCTACATAGACACCGTCGTCTCGCACTTCAGTCGCGAAGCACGTTGGCGCGTCGCTGAATCCTTCAGGAGGTGTGCCGTCAAGCGGGTTGTAGTCGTATCCGTGCCAAGGACAGCGCAGCCAACCGTGCTCGATCGACCCTTCTCCGAGTGGCCCACCTTGATGTGGGCACTTGTTGTCGAGGGCACCGTAAGAATCTTGATAGTGAGCCAGAGCAAAACTTCGACGACCGACGTGAACGGTCTTCACCCGGCCTTCGGGTAGGTCGCCGAGATCGGCAACCTTGTGCCATACGGTGTCGGGTTGGACGCAATCAGTCATGGTCCGAACCTAATCTACGTCCGGAGAACCTGGTCGAGGATCGATCTGTAGATCTTCCCAACTCCCCCGTCGGTTTTGCTTATGACGGTTGCGATGACGTCGTCGCCCAACCCAGCCCCCGAGATCCATTCCTGCTGAATCGGAAACTTCGTCCTGCACAAACACCGAAAACGGTGGTCGTCATGTCCACATGATGTCTAGCGGGTGCAGTTGTGGTCTCTGAGCGACCACAACTGCACCCGCTTGGGATCGCTATTCGCTCCGGAGCGCCACCGCCGGTGTGATCGCTGCGGCGCGTTTCGCCGGCGCCGCCCCGGCCAGGAGCGCCGCAACCGTGGGAACAACCACAACTACCACCAGACTCAGCCACGGCCAAGAGAACGCGAATCCGCTATCTCCAAACGTGTCGGAGTTCACAATTACCTGATAGGCAGTGACCAGACCCAAGGCCGCCCCGATGACAACTCCTTGGATAGCGATGAACCCGGATTCGACGAGGAACGAGCGACGAACTGTTGTGGCTTGCGTCCCGAGGGCTCGCAGCACACCAATAGCCCGGCGTCTCTCCCTCACCGCACGAATCAGAACCACAGCAAGACCAGCGATGCCAATCAGTAAGCCAAGAGAGAGGAACCCTTGAAACAGGCGAATGATGGCAACCGTCTCCGCGACCTCCTCTTCCACACCCGCGGTGAACGTCTCGGCACTCATCCCGAAATCCAGAAGCTCCGCGTTGAGCCGGCCGGCCACCAACTCGGCATCCACCCCAGCATCGACAGACACGTAGAAAAGACCGGATGCGGGCTCGGCATCCAAAGTCGTCTCGACGAGATCGATAGCTGCATACGAGCCGGCAAACAGGAAGTCGCTGGCAAGAACGCCGGCAACCGTCATCATCCGACTCTCTCCGGACGTCGTAAGCATCTCGACGATGTCGCCGGGAAGGTATCGCTTGGCTCCGGGCCCCGATCCATTGTCAAGGAAGAAGTCATCAACGATCAGCAGACTCGAATCGCCGAGCACAGCTCTAAAAACACTCTCGTCAGAGTCATAGCCCTCTAGCCGGGCTCCAAGCGCCGGAGCATCGAACTCGAGAAGTCTTTCGTCGAAACCGGTAACACGCCATGGAAGCGGGTCGTCTTCACCATCCACCTCGAACTCGGCAGAGGAACGAGTAAGCGGCGCGGCAACGACCACCCCCTCGACGGCTGTTACTTGACTTTCTGAAACAGGATTGAAGGCGGCGGAGCTGGCGACGATGTCGTAGCCAGCACGGCTGTCGTCGGCCAATCCACGGGTCTGATCAGAGAGGATCTGGGAAAAAACCGCCATGAAAGTGATCATGAACACCACCAGCGAGAACATCCCGAGAAGCAACCCGGTTCGACCCTTGCGAGCCAACGGATAGACAAGGCCAAGCCGCGTGGAGAGACCCGCCCCTGCCTTCGACGTGGCGCTCACCGCCCAATTCCACAGGGGCGCAGCCGATGCTGACACTGTGACAGCCCCAGCTACCAGAACAACGCCCTGGACCACGAAGACATCAATGTCTGACTCACGCATCGCGTCCGGGAAGAGGTTGAATACGAACACACCCCATGCCATTGCCGTCATCCCTCCGACGAGGCCCGCAATGCGGTCTCCAACAAGAGGCCGAATCAGCGGAATCGCTGAGAATGCCATCACTGGGACACCCGCCATGGCCGCGGTTTGGACGTCACCTGACAACCCGAGGTAGGTGATACCCGCTCCAATCAACACCCCAACCACTGATGCAATCATCACCTTGGCTCGTCCTTTTCGAGTTGGAGGTTGGGGAAGATCACGCACCGCTGCAATCACGTTGAAATGAGAAATCCTCAGTGCCGTGGCCCAGATGGTGATCATCGTGATACCCAGGCCAATGGCAGCCGCGAGCATCAAACTCTCGGCCTGTGGCGCGTAAGTGATGTTGAGAAAGTCGTTTTCGTTGAAAAAGATGCTCTTGAGCACCTGGACGAGTATCCAGCCAACCCCCACACCGACACCAACGCCAACCAGGGAAGCGGTCACCGAATAGACAGCTCCCTCGATTGCGAACGACTTCGTCACTGCGGACCTCGAGAACCCAATTGCTCGCATCACGCCAAGCGAGGACTTCCGTTCCTCGGAGAGCATGACAAAGAGATTGACGATCAGAAGGATGCCGGCGATAACGGCAAAACTGCCTATCCCGTTGAAGAGGGTGGTGAATTCGGCTCCTTCTGCGACGGCTGAATCGAGAAGATCCGTTTTCGTCGATGACACGTCGACCTCCTGGAACTCCGCCGTGACGATCTCCAGGTCGGCAACGACAGCTTCCGTGTGGTCGGCGCCCGTTAGCCAATCACCGGTGTTGGAAATCAGAACCTCGGCTCGCGGGGGTTGATTTACCTCAACAGCACCCGACTGAAATGACTCGATGGTGCCTGCTGGTAGGTAGATCGAGTTGTATCCGGCGGAACTGTATCGATCGATCACCTGTCGCACGGTGAAGGTCTCAGCCTTCCCAAACGCGTGAATCTGAAAATTATCGCCTGCCGACAGACCCAACTGTTTGGCTACGAGAGAAACAAGAACGGCCTCGGTGCCCGTGGGAGTCTCCCCTGCGCCAAAGAAGCCACTTGTTCTGGGATCTCCGCCGAATGCGCGCGCTTGATCAAAGTCGATTTCCGCAATCCAGACCGATGGCTCACCTACTGGATCAGATCCGATAGTGGTCACAGCGGTAGGAAGCGAGAGGACCGAGACAACGCCGTCGACATTTGATTGATGGGCGTCTTTGACCGCCGCTTCCAGGGCGGGGAGTTGGGCCGGGTCCTCAATAGTCACCGACTCGTCGATCGGGCCAAGGGAGGTGTCGACGACGCTGCCAACACCGTCACTGATCGTGTCGCCTACTGCGAAAGAGGCAACAATGATCGCGGTTCCGAGCATGGTGCCCGCCGTGACGAGAAGGGCCTCGGTCGGACGGGCGACAACATTTCGCCATGCAAGGCGACGCAGTGTCGCCTTTCTAGCCACCCAGATCGCTGGAGCGAGCAGAACAAGCGCAATGACGAGCGCTGTCTGCGACATCAGACGGCCTCGAGACGGCGCGGCGCCGCGGCGGGGACGCCGTCGTATTCGATCATGCCATCACGAATCAGGACAAGACGGTCGGCTACGTTCGCGATATCTGGCTCATGAGTGACCATCACAAGCGTTTGGCCAGCATTGTGAACCTCAACCAGGAGGTCGAGGACCGAGTCGGCCGTTTCGCTATCGAGGTTGCCGGTTGGCTCATCAGCCCAGACGATTTCCGGTTCCGCTACCAGGGCACGGGCGATGGTGACACGTTGCTGTTCGCCACCAGAAAGCTCGTTCGGTCGATGGTTCATGCGGTCACTAAGACCGACACGGTCCAACATTGCAGCCGATCGTGAACGTGCCTCTTTGGGGCTGACTCCATTCACCAAAAGCGGCAACTCCGTGTTTTCCACGGCTGAAAGGACCGGGATCAGGTTGTAGGCCTGGAACACAAACCCCATGGAGGAGGCCCGGTGTCGAGTGCGTTTGCGATCGCTGAGATCGTGAATCGAATGGCCTTCGATCTCGACTACACCTTCGTCGATATCGTCGAGACCACTCAGACAATTGAGCAGTGTCGTCTTTCCGTTACCTGATGGGCCCATCACGATGACGAACTCACCCGACTCGACGTCGATGTCGACGTTCCGAAGTGCCGCGACCTCGAGGCTTCCTGATCGGTAGGTCTTGGTGACGTTTCGCGCCGAGAGGATCGGCATGGTTTCTCCTCCGAATTGGGATACTTCGGTGAAGATAAGGAACGCCGAGTCCGACGCATATTGGGGAGACCCCCGGGGTCACCCTGAGCGGGTCAGGGGTCATGCGGGTGCAGTTGCGTGCCTGCGGTGCCCACCAACTCCATCAACACGTCCATATCGATGTCGGCCACTGTCTTGAAGCTGATCGAAGCGCTCCCGGTTTTGACCTTGCCCAGCCTGTCTTGGTACTTGGCCAAGAGGTAGCCGTCGTCATCGACGGCGTTGACATACATGCTGATGTAGTTCTTCTGAGCCGCCAGTCCGACCATGAACCACTCGACTGGCGTGCCGCTCGCATTGGTGTATCGGAATTCTCCGTAGCCGATGATCTTCTGATCGCTGCCACCCCAGAACTTGCCCTCGAAGAGCACCCTCGATGCGTCTTTTGTCCTCGCCGTGATCTCGGTATCGAGTAACTCCATGTCGGCCCGCACACCGTCCGGGAGGGTGGCCAGATGGTCGTCAACTGACTGGGGGGATATCTCCACTACTGCGTCTCTTCCACAAAGTCCCGGAGATGACCTGCCAGCCGTTCCAGGGACGGAAGATGGACGTACATCATGTGCCCGGCTTCGTAATACTCCATCCGCACGTTCTCCCTCAGCTCAGGGTCGAGACCCATATGGGAGAAGGTGTACTCGGTGGCAAAGTGTGGCGTCGCCAGGTCGAAATAGCCGTTGGCGACCAGGACTTTGGTCCTCGGAGACCGTGACATCAGTTCCCGCATTTTCTCCGAGGTGTCGACGTAGCGGTTCTTGAAGTCCTCCATATTCCACCGCTCGTTGATCTTCATCGACATGACCTTGTAGATCTTCTCGGCCTCGAATCCGAGCTCATCTCGCAGGTAGGCGTTGAGCGCGGACGTCGCCACCGGCCCGGTCACGTCGGTACTGGGGTCGGCTTCCATGTTGTCTCCGTCTGCCACCCGATCGATGCCGGTGTACCGGGAGTCGATCCGGCCCACGGTCCGCCGCTGATCACGAAGCAGCTCCTTGCAGAATCGAATGATGTGGATGCGGAGGTCATACCGGTCCAGGTATTCCTCATCGAGACCCGTGTACTCGGCGAGTTTGGATGCAATCTCGTTCCGGCTCGCATCGTCGAGACGATCGCCCTGCGCAAGAGCGGTCCAATATCCGCCGAGGGCGAAGCCCTCCACCTCGTCGAGCAACTCACGCAACGGCCGACCCTGGTGTTTCTCGGAGAGGGCCTGGTGGTACCAGGCGGTAGCGGCGTAGGTAGGGAGGTAGAGAGCAAAAGGAAGATCGTTTCCCGGGTGAACCATGTAGTTCTTCACGTCGATGGCCGAGGTCTGATAATTGAGAATCGTCGAGATGAAGACAATGCCGTTGAATTCGACCCCGTGAGTAGTGAGGAGGTCGTTGGCGATGGCGGCACCCCGCAACGTTCCGTAGCTCTCCCCGGCCAGATATTTGGGCGACGCCCAGCGCCCGTTGTCATTGAGATAGTGGACGATGAAATGGCTGAAAGCTTCTACATCATGTTTGAAGTGGTGAAATTCCTCCTCGTCCTTCTTCTTGACGGTAGTGCTGAAGCCTGTGCCGATGGCGTCGACGCAGACCACATCAGCCACGTCGAGAATCGAGTATTCATTGTCGATGAGCTTGCCCTGCATGCCGACCTTGAATCCGTCGGCGTCGAACTCCATTCGCTTCGGCCCAAAAAGCCCGAGATGGAGCCATACGGTGGAAGAGCCGGGACCACCGTTGAAACAGAAGAGAATCGGACGCTGTGAGGCTTCGGTCTCATCTTGCGTATAAGACACATAGAAGAATTCGGCCTTCTTCTCATTGACTTCGAATATCTGAGTTGCCGCGGTTGCTGTGTAAGCGACCTTGGCTCCACCAAACTCGCCTTCGAACTGGCGGGTCGACCTCTGCGGCTTGACTGCCGGCTTCTTTTTCTTTTTCTTGGATTTCTTCGCCATATTGGAGCGAGGCTATACGGGTTTTGGCTTTCCGTCTTCGGCAATCCAATCCTCGGTCTCTGCGCTTAGACCGTCGGCAACCCTGTTGATGTAGTTGAAGTAGGCAACCACTTGGACACAGCTGGAAATACCCTCATCGTCGACCTCAGCCCGGAGGTCGTGGAGATGGGCGAGTGTCCAGTAATGACATTCGTTTCCTGCACGCCGTTGCGCCGCGTCCTACTCGGGTCTCGCCACACCTGTCGTCTCGTCGTATCCGAGAACGTGAACGTGAAGCACGGTCAGCCGGCCAGAAACAAAGCAGGTTCTTCGAGATTTTCCATCACAAGTTCCATGAATCGACGCCCGGTGCCACCGTCGATGACGCGGTGATCGTAAGAGATCGAAAGTGGCATCACCGGGGCGATTGCCAAGTCGCCGTCATAGACGATCGGCCTCGCTTGAGCCCGCCCGACGGAGAGAATGGCTGTCGTCCCATAGGGGACAATCGGCGTGCCATGACCGCCACCGACGGCGCCAATATTCGAAACGGTGAAGGTTTGACCGGTGAGTTCGGACAAACCCAACGTCCGCTCCCGGGCACCTTCTCCGAGACGACGAACCTCGTCTGCGAGCTCGATCACATTCCTCGAGTCGGCATCAATTACGACTGCCACCATGAGGCCCTCTGGTGTGTCGACAGCGATCCCGATGTCGTGCGATCCATGTAACACGAGGTCGTCGCCGTCGAGTGTCGCGTTGAACTCGGGGAAAGCACTCAGCGCCGGGAGGACGCCCCGGACCACCAACGCTTCCAGAGGGATCTTGATGTCGTGACGGTCGCTCAGCGCAGCGCGGACTTCGAGCAGGCGGGTGGCGTCGACGTCGTCGAACGTTGTGACATGTGGAATCTCGGCCCAGCTCTTTGACATGTTGGCTGCGATGGTGCGACGAAGACGCGACATCTGGGTGCGAGTCTCGGCCCGAACCCCCTCCGCCTCGGCCTGCGACCGAGGCACCTCCCCCGCCGGCGCAGGGGAGGAAGGGGAAGAAACAGTTTCGGTCGCGGCTTCTACATCTTCGCGGGTTATCCGCCCGTCGGGCCCGGTTCCTGTGATGGTCTCGATATCGAGCCCGGCTTCTCGCGCCATTTTGCGAACGATGGGCAGGGCCTTCACCTTTGCGGATGTCTCGACGACTATCTCTGAAGGTGTCTCGATGACCTCGGCTTCTTCGCTCAGGGTGCCCACAATGGGGGCAGCGTGGTCCACGAGTAGATCTTCGGCAGTCGCCTCCCCCTCTTCACCAATAACCACTAGGACCGCACCGACTGCCAGCACTTCGCCCTCTGCGCCACCGTGTTGAAGTACGACACCGGCGTAGGGCGAAGGGATCTCAACTACAGCCTTGTCTGTTTCGACTTCGACAATCGGCTGATCGGATTCAACATGGTCACCTTCGGCAACTAGCCACGTGACGATCTCGGCCTCAGTGAGGCCTTCTCCGATATCGGGGAGCCTGAACTCTCGGGCCACTATCCCTCCAATGTCTTGTTGGCTGCTGTGATGATCTGATCGACACTTGGAAGGTAGTGGGCTTCGGAGCGCTTGAGCGGAAACACGGTGTCCCACCCGGTCACTCGTTGTACCGGGGCGACCAGCGAGTAGAGACACCTCTCCTGAATCGAGGCAGCTATTTCACCCCCGAGCCCACCGGTGAGCGGCGCTTCGTGAACTACTACCGCCCGTCCCGTCTTTTCGACACTCGTTGCTATTCCGTCTCGGTCAAGCGGGGACAAGGTGCGCACATCGATGACTTCTACTGAAACTCCGAGGTCTTCGAGTCTTGTCGCGGCCTCACGGGTCTCTTTCATCATCGAGCCCCAGGCGATCAGGGTCAGATCATCACCTTGACGCTCAACGCGAATCGGCCCGATTTCGGTTGTGTAGTAGATCTCTGGGATGTCTTCTTTGACCGCGCGATAGAGCCTGATTGGCTCGAGGAATATCACAGGGTCGGGATCTTCGATTGCGGCGAGAAGAAGACCCCGGGCGTCGCGTGGTGTCGAGGGGACCACCACCTTGAGGGCTGGGATGTGTGTGTAGATCGCCTCGGTCGACTCCGAGTGATGCTCAGCGGCGCCAATCCCACCGCCGTATGGCATTCGAATCACCAACGGTGCGGTGAAACGGTGGTTCGAGCGGTTCCGGATCCGAGCAACATGATTGATCACCTGGTCGTATGCGGGATACGAGAAACCCATGAATTGAAGCTCGGCTACAGGCCGCAAGCCTGCGATCGCCATTCCGAAGGCTGCGCCGACGATCCCCGACTCGGCAACCGGAGTATCAAATACTCGGCTCGCGCCATATTTGGCCAAAAGCCCATCGGTGATCCTGAACACACCACCAGCACGCCCAATGTCTTCTCCGAGAAGCACTACTCGGTCGTCCGACCTCAACGCCGTATCCATTGCACCGGTGAGGGCCAAAGCGAGATTGACTTCAGCCACTTGCTCCCCCGGAAGCGCTCATTCGGCTCAACATCTCCTCACGAGTCGGCGCCGGGACCGACTCCGCCCACTCGACAGCCGCCTCGATCACATCAGAGGCACTCTGCTCTATCGCGTCTTGCCACTCCTGATCCCAGCCGCCCGCCTTCTCGAGTAGAAGCCTGACTCGTTCCAACGGATCACGATCCCTCCACATCTCGGCTTCATCGTCGTCTCGATAGCGTGTTGGATCATCTGATGTGGTGTGGGGCCCGATTCGATATGTGACGGCCTCGATGAGACTGGGACCTTCTCCGCGGCGCGCCCGCTCGGCAGCTTCTCTCACCGCCACGAGCACACCGACAACATCGTTGCCATCGACCCGAATACCAGGCATACCGTATGCATCAGCCTTTCCTGCAATCGTCGCCGAACGAGTCTGTTCGGATGTGGGATAGCTAATCGCGTAACCATTGTTCTGGCAGAGAAACACTGTGGGTGTTTCATAAACAGCTGCGAAGTTCATTGCCTCGTGAAAGTCACCCTCCGATGTGGCGCCGTCGCCAAACGACGTGAGGGCAATGCGACCAGACTCCTGGAGTTCTTCAGCCCAGGCCAAGCCAACGGCGTGGATCATGTGCCCGCCAACGGTGATCGAAGGCGGGAGCACATTCACTCCTTCGGGGACTTCCCCACCCCTCTCGTCGCCGGTTCGACCCAGAATGAGGAGACGCCACGGATAACCGGCCCGCCAGTTGAGCGCTGCGTCGCGATACGTTCCAGCCACCCAGTCACCGTCGCTCAATGCAGCAGCGGCACCGATTTGTGCAGCCTCCTGACCCTGAAATGGCGCGTAGGTGGCCAACCGGCCCTGTCGCTGCATCGCAATCGACTTGGTGTCGTAAGTCCTCGCCTCGACCATGTCTGCGTACAGACCCTTCATCTCGTCAAGGGTGATCGGGAGACGGTCGCGCACCGACCCGTCTGGGTTGACCAGGCCGTACACACCAGGATTCAAATCATGGTCTGATTGGCGTGGAACGTTGTCGATTGTCTTTTGAGGGGCGCTTGGGATCAAAGCCTCGAGGCCACGTCCCAGCCCCGGTTTGCGTGTATTCACGCCACTCCTGTATTGGCACACCGAGAGGAAGCGGCGAGCTTATACCTGATTGAAAGGCTTTCAGCCGGCCTCGACAGGCTCGTCTTCTGCCTCAATGGCGGCGATTTCTTCGAATGACATATCAGGGATACGTCTGACCATGAACAAGGCAATCACGACAACCACACCGGCCACAAAGAGACCGAGGCGCAATGCCTCAAGCTGGCCCGCTTCATACGATTCCACAATCGCGTCGATTTCTTCAGAAGAGAGGTCAGTCTCTGCCAGCCCGTCCTCGAGATCGGAGGAGTTGACGAACTCGATCGAGCCGCTGAGTTCAACGCCAATCGCCTGACTCACCTCTGGTGGGATGCGAGGATCCTGTTCCACAAGGGTGACAAACGCCGAAGCGAGGGCACTGATAACGACCGCCCCAATGAGTGCTGTCCCCATTGACGAGCCAAGTTGCTGCGCAGTGTATTGAAGCCCACCTGCTTCAGACCGGTCCTTCGGGCCCACGGCGGATTGGACGACGTTGCCTAACTGTGACGCGAGAAGCCCCATGCCAACTCCCAGCAGTGCCATTGAGATCGCGAATGCGAATCCCTCGAGAACCGGCTCGATCGTCCCAATCAGCACCACTACGGCGACCAACAAGACCCAAAGGCCGACCTTGACGATCCAACGCGGTGTTTTGGTAGCACTCATTCGGGCACCGGCGAATGACATGATGAACATCGTCACCGAAACAGGGAGCATCCTGAGACCGGTCTCGAGGGCGTCGAGGCCTTGAACAACCTGCAAATAGAGCGGTATCGCGAAGAAGACACCCATCAGGATCAGGTTTTGAGCAAAGAACATCTGCAGACCACCCTTCAGCGGGCGAATCTCGAGTAGCCCAAGTCTGAACAAAGGGTCCTCACCCCGCGTTTCGCGGCGCTGTGTCCATCTCACGAACCCGGCGAGCACCAAGACCCCGGCACCAACTACAAACGGTGTCAGGGCAAGCCCCAGCGGTGTCACAGGCGAGCTGTTATTGGCAACCCATCCCCATTCGCTTGCCTTGAGAATTCCATAGACAAGTAGACCCAGTCCGAGTGCCGAAAGCCCAGAACCCACCCAATCGACTTCAGGCTTTCTCCCCACTCGAGCGATGTCGGTCACCCAACCAAGCAGCACGATGATCAGCAAGACGAGAACCACCTCGCCGACGAAAACGTACCGCCATGTGAAGTTGGTGGTCACCCAACCCCCGAGGATGGGGCCGACAGCAATTCCGGCGCCGGCCACACCTCCAATAACACCATAGGCAACAGCGCGATCGGCACCCTGGTAGCTCCCCGCAATCAAGGCGACTAAAGCCGGCAGGACAAGTGCCGCTCCGATTCCTTCGAGAATCGACCAGCCCAGAAGAAGTTGCGGCACGGTCTGCGACACTGCCGTAAGGGCCGATCCCAGTCCGTAGATGATCAACCCAATCAAGAAAGCTCGTTTCCTGCCCCAACGGTCGCCAAGCTTTCCACCGGTGATCATCAAAGCCGCCATGGTCAGGGCGTAGAAAGTGATGACACCCTGGATGACAGTGACCGTTGTATCGAAATCCTCGACAAGCTGGCTGATGGAGACGTTCATCACGGCCTGGTCCAGAACCATCAAGAACTGGGCAAGCGAGAGAACGATCAGGGCGCGCCATTTCATGAGTTGTGACCCTAGAGACGGCTGTGGCTGTCTTGACGGCTAGACGCCGGCCGACTCCGCGTGAAGAATGTCCTCGAGCTCGTCCACCGTCATCAAAACGTCACGAGCCTTGCTACCCACCGAAGGCCCGACGACGCCCTTGAGCTCCAGGGCGTCCATCACACGGCCGGCACGGGCGAAGCCGATTCGGAGCTTCCGTTGCAACATCGACGTCGAACCCAGCTGCGAACGCACCACCAGATCCATAGCCTGCCTGATCAAAACCGCATCGTCATCATCTGCCTCCACAGCTTGGGCAGCTGAGGCGGCCGCGGCAGCCTCGAGAACCTTCTTATCCTCATAAACGGCTTCACGTTGCCCTTTCACCCAATCGACAACGGCTTCGATCTCGGACTCTCGTACCCACGCTCCCTGGATTCGTTGCGGTCGCGGTTCCTTGGCGGTGACGACGAGCATGTCCCCCATGCCTATCAGCTTCTCAGCGCCTGAGCCGTCGAGGATCACACGGCTGTCCGTTTGCGACGCAACACTGAAAGCGAGACGGCTGGGCACGTTGGCTTTGATCACACCGGTGATGACATCAACCGAAGGGCGCTGGGTCGCAATGACCAGGTGGATGCCGACCGCTCGCGCCATTTGTGCGATACGAACGATGGAATCCTCAACTTCACGACCAGCAACCATCATCAAGTCGTTGAGCTCGTCGATGAGAACAACGATGAAGGGGAAGCGATCGAATCCCTCAGGATCGAGGTTCCCGGAGTCGAGTTTGTCACGGTAACCCTCGATGTCACGAACCTTGGCGTCGGCCAGCAAGTCATAACGTCGGTCCATCTCGGCCACGGCCCACTTCAGCGCATCATTCGCCTTTTTCGGGTTGGTGATCACGCGCGTGAGCAAATGTGGAACGCCGTTGTACTGCCCCAGCTCCACACGCTTCGGGTCGACCATGATCAGACGGACATCATCAGGATGGGTTCGCATCAGCAGCGAAGTCACGATCGAGTTGATGCAAGATGATTTTCCGGCGCCGGTGGCTCCCGCAATCAGAACGTGGGGAAGCTCGGCCAGATTGAGCAGCTTGGGGGAGCCCGAGATGTCCATTCCCAAGCCGACAGTCAGAGGACTCGTTGGTTTCGCAAATTCAGGGCTGGCCAGAATGTCGCCCAAGGAGACAAGACGACGTTTGGTGTTGGGTACCTCGACTCCGATTGCAGATTTCCCGGGAATCGGCACAAGGAGACGGACATCGGGCGTGGCAAGGGCGTATGCAATGTCATGTGAGAGGTTGGAAACCCGGTTCACCTTGACCCCGGGAGCGAGCTCGATCTCGTAACGGGTCACGGTGGGCCCGGGGACGATCTTGGTCAGGGTCGCGTCGACCCCGTGTTGGAGAAGAGTGTCTTCCAGTTGGCGTGCTGTTTCTTCTAACGAGCGACGATTGATCTCGCCACCGGTTCCACCCTCGAGGAGCTCCAGCGGCGGAAGCTCATAGTCGGTCTGGGTTAGATCGATTGTGGCGACGATCGGAGAGTCCTCGACGACCTCTACCGGTTCCGGCTCATCTTCGACCTTCGGCTTCTTCTCCTTCGCCGGTTTCTGACGTTGGTGTTTGCCTTTCTTTGGCCCTGCGGCAGGCGTGACCATCGGCGTCACCGGACCAGGCTTCAGACTCGCAAACGCTTCGGTGGCGAATCTCTTGACACTGCGACCCATGTCGGCAATCCCATGAAAAAGCTGGCGCACGGTCGTTTGGGTCATGATGAGAACGCCCATTCCAATGGTCGCGGCAAGCACAACAAAAGAACCCCACGAGCCGAGGATGCGACGCATCGGGAAGGCGATCAAAGCACCGACTGCGCCGCCGCGCTCCGTGACCAGATCGATACTTGGTCGCAGTGACACAGCCCCGGTCAGGAGATGAAAGAGAGCGAGTGTGCCTATGAATGTGGTGATGCCGCCGATAACGAGACGTCGCGCTCCGTCGCGTGGTTTGCCCACGATCAGGGCGATTCCGATTCCCAGCAGAGCCACAGGCAGCGCAAATCTCCAGACGCCGAAGAGGAACGTGCTCCCGGTCTGGAGTCCGTCGCCAACGGGGCCGGCGCGATCGACGAATGCCAACGTGACCAGGATCGAAAGGACGACGAGCACCAGACCCCAGACGTCATCCGTCTGTCGGCCAAATGTCGTACGGATCGAGTCCCGAAACGCCGCCAGCTTTTGGCGAATCGTGCTCGACTTTGACTTCTTGTTCTTTTTGGCTGAGGACACCCGTCTCCGCCCGGATCCCTTCCGGGTGGGTGTCCGCGTTGTCATGTGAATGGAGACAATACCCGCCCACACCGTTCAGTACGGTGAATCCGATGCCGGCACCAATGATCCCCTATCAACCAGAGCGTCTTGACCCGGCTGAGCAGATGCGGCGGGCTCATGACTACTACAGAGAGATGGACGACAGACGCAGTGTCCGATTCTTCTCCGATGACGCCGTACCTCGCGAACTGGTGGAGCACGCGATTCTCACCGCATCGACCGCGCCTTCAGGTGCCCATCGTCAGCCGTGGACATTTGTGGTGACTGGGGATCCGGACGTGAAACGTCAGATCCGGGAAGCGGCTGAAGAAGAAGAGCGGATCAATTACGAAGGTGGACGTCTACCCGATCATTGGAAAGAGGCGTTGGAGCCTCTCGGGACCGATTCAGATAAAGCGTATCTGGAGACGGTTCCTTGGGTCGTGGTCTTGTTCGAGGAGCGGTATGGCGTCGCCGAAGACGGATCGCGGATCCACAACTTCTATGTGAAAGAGTCGTGTGGGATTGCGGCAGGCATCTTCATCACAGCACTCCACCATGCTGGTCTCGCCACGCTCACCCATACACCAAGCCCCATGGCCTTTCTGACCAAACTCTTGGAGCGACCCAAAAACGAACGCCCGTTTTGCATGTTTCCCATCGGCTACCCGTCGGACGACTGTGTTGTGCCGGATTTACGTCGCAAGAGCCTCGACGAGGTGATGGTCGAGGTGGGCACAGCGGGGAAGGGTTAGCCCCCCTTCGGCCACGCTCGCTCCGTTACTGGCGGCCGGTCCCCCGCTGCGCAAGGGGACAATTTCACAGCTCCATCACGACCGGGACGATGACCGGTTTGCGGGCGGTCTCAGCACGGATCACGCGGCCGGCCGCCTGACGAATCGTCTTCTGGAGCTCAGCGTGGTCTGTGCGACCCGATTTGTGCCCGTCGATCACCGATCTGACCGCGTCAGCCGCTTTCGACAAAACAGGGGCCGGGTCGTCCATGACCCCATGACTGTCCATTTCCGGCCCGTAGAGGATCTCCCCCGTTTCGTGGTCAATGCCAACTGTGATCACCACGACACCATCGTCAGCCAGGTGCGACCTATCGCGGAGGACGGCGTTCTGCACATCCCCGACTGCCGACCCATCGAGGTAGACGTATCCGGCCGGGACCGCCCGTCGCTGGACCGTGGTCTTCTTCCCATTGATCGTGATCCGATCACCATCTTCCAACACCTCAACCGTTTTCACACCCATCTTGCGCGCAAGTTCCGCGTGCGCCGAGAGATGTCGGTATTCACCGTGGACGGGGACAAACGCCTTCGGTCGAACAATATTGAGGAAGGTGAGGAGCTCTTCTCTGGCCGCATGACCCGAAACATGAACGTGGCTGCTCCTGCCGTGAACCACTTTGGCCCCGCGGCGCATCAAATTGGAAATCACTTTCGATACTGCCGTTTCATTGCCAGGAATGGGCTTGGCCGAAATCAGCACCGTATCGGTTTCGTCCAGCTCGACGAACTTGTGACGACCCTGCGACATCAATGAGAGGGCCGCAAAGGCTTCACCTTGACTACCGGTTGTTATCAAGAGTTGCTGGTTGTCAGGAAGGTCTGTGAGCTCTTTGATGTCGACGATCGACCGCTCCGGAATGTCCAAAATCCCCAAGTCGCCGGCAACCGTTGTGTACCGGTGCATCGAACGACCGAAGAATGCGATCTTGCGCCCTGCGGCAATCCCTGCATCTGCGATCTGCTGAACACGATGGACATGAGAGGCAAAACACGCAGTGATTACACGACCCTCCGCGTCTCGGATCACATCCGCAATCGGTTGGCCAACGGAACTCTCAGAGGGTTCGAAACCTTCCTTCTCGGCGTTGGTGGAATCGGAAAGGAGCAAGCGCACACCCCTGCGGGCCAACGCTGCAAACGCGGGCAGATCGGTCGGCATCCCGTCGATCGGCGTCGGATCGAGTTTGAAGTCCCCTGAATGAACGACAATTCCCTCAGGTGTGTCAAAAGCAATCGCGGAAGCGTTAGGTACCGAGTGGCTCACCGGGATCATCATGAACTTGAAGGGACCATGCTCGATCCACTTCTTCTGAGTGATTGTGTGGAACTCCGCTTCGACACCCAACTCGTCGACACGGCCTTGAGCCAACGCAAGTGTCAGCACTGTGCCATAGACCGGTACCTGAATGTCTCTCAGGAAATAAGCGAGCGCCCCCATGTGGTCCTCATGGCCGTGGGTGATGACCGCCATCACCACGTCATTTTTCCTCTTGACCAACCACGACCAATCGGGAAAAACCAGGTCTACGCCAAGCATGTCCTCTTCGGGGAACATCAGACCGACATCGATAAGTGCGATCTTGCCGTCGACCTCGAGGGCGGCGCAGTTGCGCCCGATTTCACCGAGGCCGCCTAGAAATGTGACTGAAACGCTCACAGGCCCTGTATTGCCCCCAAAGCCTTCTCTATGGCTCTAACTGTGTCGTCGGAGGCGGACACTAACGGAAGGCGAACATCGCCGACAGGCTCCCAAAAAGCATTCATCGCAGCTTTGACCGGAGCCGGGTTGGACTCGAGGAAACAGGCCTCACACAGTGGAAGCAGGTCGTTGTGCAGGCTTCTCGCCTCGTTCCAGTCGCCCTCATATGCGGCGTTGATCATTGCCTTGATTGTTGGCCCGGCCAAATGCCCTACGACAGAGACGACGCCAACAGCCCCAATAGCGAGCATGGGGAGCGTGAATGTGTCCTGTCCGGAGTAGATCGGAAGACTGGGCGCGCTTTTGATCGTCGCCGCGGTCAATTCCAGGTCGAGCGCGGCGTCTTTCACTGCCGCAATATTGGGATGTGATGCCAGCGCGGCCAGAGTCTCGACTTCGGTCTTCACGGCTGTCCGACCCGGGATGTTGTACACGATCACTGGAAGGCCGACGTCGGCAATGGCGGTGAAGTGCGCAACCTGACCGGCCTGCGACGGTTTGTTGTAATAAGGCGTCACCGCGAGCGCCCCGTCAGCGCCAATATCTGCGGCACGTCCCGTCATCTCAACTGAGTGGCGTGTGTCGTTGGTGCCAGTTCCAGCCACCACCAGAGTGTCCTTTTCTTGGACCGCTTCGATGACCGTTACAAACAACGCAATCTTCTCGTCGTCCGACAGTGTTGGGGATTCACCGGTGGTGCCGGCCACAACCAGGGCATCGGTTCCTTGGTCGGAAAGATGGCGGGCTAGCCGCCACGCCGCTTCGTGGTCGACGGCACCGGATGATGTGAACGGGGTGATCATCGCCGTGGCCAGTCGGCCGAAGGGGGCGGATGGAGTGGAGTTCACGTGTGCAACCCTACCGATCGAATCGCTAGAAACCGGAGACAGAGATGGAGTTGAAACTTCCTGCGCCTTGCGTTGTCGTGCTCATCGGCCCAAGCCGGACCGGCAAGACGACTTGGGCCCACAACCACTTTGCCTCAAACGAAGTGGTGTCTTCGGACGCGCTCCGTGCAATGGTGGGAATCGACGAAGACGACCAGATCGCAAGCACCTCCGCCTTCGAGCTCCTCGATCAAATTTTTTCCGAGCGTCTCACACGAGGACTGACGACGGTGATCGACACCACCGGGCTCCAAACCGAAAACCGGGCGAAATGGATCGAAACAGCGCACGGGGCAGAACTTCCTATTTACGCGATCGTCTTCACCGCAACACTCGATGAGGTCGAGCGACCCAACCAATCGCGAGCGAGACCGATCCCCAAGACTGTCCTCCGCAAGCAGTTCACGACCATGCAAAAGGTGATGAAAGGAATCGCCGATGAGGGATTTGACGGAGTGCACGAAGAGCAAACGGTACGTGCGGTTGTCTCAACTCTCATAGCTTCCACTCCCGACGATGCACAGCCGACGGGCCACACCTTCGGGCTGCTGTTGAGCAGATTCGAGTGGGCGACACGTGATTTCGGCGATCAACTAGCCAAGATCGCCCGGCGTGCAGAGGACGCCGGGTTCACCGACCTATGGGTCATGGATCACTTCCGCCAGATCCAACAGGTGGGCAGACCGTGGGAAGACATTCCAGAGGCCTACACCGCCCTCGCCTACCTGGCAGGTGTGACCACCAATATTCGACTTGGGGCTCTGGTTAGCGGGATCACACATCGCAATCCGGTGCTGCTTGGAAAAATGCTGGCTTCACTCGACGTGCTCTCAGGGGGGCGGGTCATCGCTGGACTGGGAGCGGCTTGGGACGAAAAAGAACACGAGGCGTACGGGATCGACTTCCCGAGCCTCAGTGGTCGTTATGACCTCCTCGAGGACACGCTGAACATGCTCCCGCTGCTTTGGGGCAAAGGCACGCCTGGCTTTGAGGGCAAGACCTTTTCCGCGGCCGAGTTGATCTCATATCCGCGCCCCATCCAGGACCCGATTCCGATCATGGTGGGTGGCTCGGGAGAGCTGAAGACGTTGCGTTTGGTCGCTGAGTACGCCGATGCTTGCAACCTGTTCGGTGACCCGAACACGATTCGCCACAAGGTCGAAGTGCTTCGTCGACATTGCGCCGACCTCGACAGAGATCCATCCGAGATACGGGTTACCCATTTGATCACGGCGATGGCGGCATCCGATCCCGGTGCCCTGCGGGAACGGATCGGAAGCCTCCGGGGCCGCAACCAGACGGTCGAGCAGTATGCCAAGCAGAACAACGCAGGGACTGTGGACGACCTGATCGGTCTGTTCTCGACCTACTCGGAAGCCGGTGCCGACCACTCGATTGTGGCGCTTCCCGACGTGGCGATGGAAAGGTCCATCGAGACATTCGCAGAGGTGATCACATTCTTCAAACAGCCGTTGAGGTCCTAGGTCTCATTACGCGCAGCCGCGGAGACTGCGACCTCTACCGCTCCGGCGACGGTTGCGTGAATGTTGGCGTCCCCGATCACGGCGAGGGCCCCGGATCGCTGCGCAACCGCCACAGCATCGCCGTGGAGTCGTGCCAGATAGACATCAACACCGTTATCCCGCAACTCGACGGTCAACTCCTGGAGCGCAATCGCGCCGGTCATGTCTATGACCGTCATCTGCTCGCAATCCAACACGACAGCAAACGCCTCAGGGTCAGTCTCGTAGAGCATCTCTCTGACTGAATCGCCGAAGCCATTTGCATTGGAAAAAATCAGATCAGCCTCAAATCGGTGAACCACGACACCTTCTAGTCGCCGAGCGTCTTCCGAGTCGGCAAGTGACACGAAGGTCTTCCGATCACCTATCTGGACCCGGCCGAGCTCTGTCGCCGCAGGAAAGCTTGCTCGATATATGAGTATCAACAAAGAAATGCCAACTCCGATGACTATGCCTTCCAAGACGCCGAAAACGAGTACCCCGACGAATGAGGCCAAACCTGCGTAGAAGTCTTCTCGACGAACCGCCATCATCCGGCGGAGCTTCTTGAGGTTGATCAGCTTCCATACAGCGTGGACAACGATGGCGCCCAAAGTCGCTTCCGGCAGATAGAAGAACAGTCCCGTCAGGAAAAGAATCGTGACAACCGTTATCACGGCTGTGATCAGCCCGGACATCTGAGTCTTCTGACCGGCGGAGTCTCCAGCTGCGGTCCGCGACAGTGAGCCATCAACGACGAACCCTTGGGAAATGCCAGCGCCGAGGTTGGCGATTCCAAGACCAATCATCTCTTGATTCGGATCGACCTGGTAGCCGTATTTCTTTGCGTATTGACGCGCTGCCGCCAGCGACTCGGCGTAGCCAACAACCACGATGGCCAGAGCCCCGGCAATGAGCTCGGCAATGAGGACGCCTTCTGGCCAGCCAGGCAAGCCGATAGGTGGAAGGCCGGCGGGAATGTCACCGATGATTTCAATGCCAGCTTCTTCGAAACCGAAAACAGCCGATGTGACGATGGCAAGTATCACGACCGTGAGAGCAGCTGGGATCTTCGGTGTGAATTTGTGCATTGCGAAGAGCAGTGCCAGAGATGTGAATCCGACGATCATCGTGCCCAGATGCCAATCCCCGATGTCGCGGATGATGTCGAGGAATTCCCGCACGACGTTTTCGCCTTCGGCCTCTACTCCAAACATCTTGTCAAGCTGTCCAACAGCGATGGTGATAGCCAGCCCAACGATGAACCCATCGAGCACTGACTGAGACATGAAGTTGGCGATCCAACCCATTCGGACCAGCCCAAGGATTATAAGGATGGCTCCGGTGATTAATGCCAGCCACGACGTGGCTTCCCAAAACGTGGCTGAACCCGTGCTCACAAGCGCCCCAACTGTTGCCGCTGACACGATCGCCACAGTCGAGCTCGGACCCACGGACAGATGGCGCGAAGTACCAAAGACGGCGTACCCCAGAAGAGCCAACGGCGCGGTATAGAGACCAGCTTCGGGCGGAACGCCGGCGATCCCGGCATAAGCCATTGCCTCGGGAACCAGTAAGGCCCACACCGTGAGACCAGCTACCAAGTCCCAGCGAAAACTCTTGCCCCAATCGTAGTTGGGTAGCCAACCGACGATCGGAACATATCGCTCGAGGAGCGATTTCTCGTCGGGTCGGGTCAGTGGCAAGAGAATGACCTGGCTAGAAGCAAATCCATCATCTGACAGTTGACCTCGCCCCTAATCCCACGGTTGGGCTGGTTGCTAGGGGGGCTTTGATCATTTCACTCCCAGCTTCTTTTCTGAGTGCTCAGACGAGCAAAAGCATCGTTCGGCGCTGCACGCTATCACTCTGGCCTGTCGCTCGGGCTCCCCTATCCTGGGCGCTATGACAGACAAGAGTTACAGCAATCCGCCTGAAATGACCATCGACCTGGCGAAGACATACAGCGCCATCCTCCAAACAAACCACGGAGACATCAGCGTTGCCCTGGACGCCGAACGCTCTCCGCAGACAGTCAACAACTTTGTGTTTCTTGCTAGGGACGGCTTTTACGACGGCTGCATCTTTCACAGGGTCATCAGTGGCTTCATGGTGCAGGGTGGCGACCCCACAGGAACCGGCAGAGGTGGTCCTGGCTACAAGTTCAGGGATGAGACTGAAGGTGACGGCCACTACGCCAGAGGTACCTTGGCGATGGCCAACTCCGGCCCAAACACAAACGGTTCACAATTCTTCATCACCCATGCCGACGCTGGTCTGCCTCACAGCTACACGATCTTCGGCAACGTCACAGAAGGCCTGGACGCGGTTGACTCCATTGCGGCTTCAGACACCGACCACAGCGATAAGCCACATGATGATGTGGTGATCTCCAAGGTGACCATCAGCGAAAACTGACACTGGAGGGAGCCCCTCAAGTAGAGGCGACGACTAACCCAGCCTTCTTGGATTCTGCGTGTAGGTCCCCTCGACGCTGGCCTCGGCAAGGATGTGGCCAGCGATTGCTTCACGAAGGTCGTGTCCGGTGAACCCACCCTCGACTAACACGGTCTCAACGTCTAAGGCGAAGACTGTAAAGACATAGTGGTGGAGAATGCTGTCGTTCCATGGTGGGGCGGGACCGTCGTAGCCGTGATATTGGCCGGTCATTTCAGGATCGCCCGAGAACCACCCGGTGAAGTCATTGAGCCCCTGTCGGCTTCCATGAGGTCCATCGGCAACGTCCTGACCGCCGACCACGACACCGTCGGCGAAAGCGCCCTCCTCAATGGAGTGCAACTCCGGGGGAAGGTCAGCCACGACCCAGTGAAAGAAATCCACCCTGGGTAGATCCGCAGGGATCTCGCGATCCTCTTGATTCACATCGTCGCCAACGCTGGGGACGTCGTAGTCGTGACAGACGAGCGCAAATGAACGCGTGCCTTCCGGGACGTCGCTCCAGGAAAGATGGGGATTGACGTTGCCGGCCAGGGTGACATGTGTCTCTGGATGTGGTTCGGCAAACGCGTAACGCGCCGGGATCGTCCCTCCATTTTCAAAACTGGATGTCGTGAGCTCCATGTTCCGGACCCTACCTCCCGCTAGATGAGCGAAACAATGTTCGCTAGTTCCTCCACCCCGGCAGCATCGATCGGGTCGAGAACCACCTGAATGTGGTCCATTCCAGCATCAGCGAACGCAGCGATGTTTGACGCCATCTCCTCATGGCTACCCGTGATCGGACCTGCCTGCGGACGATCTTCACTGCCGGCCACTCGTCCCTCGCCTCTAGATAGCTGAACGTAGATAGCGGCGGTCCTCTCGACCTCCGAGGGGTCACGACCAACCTCGACACAAGCAGCCTCGAGATCGCCGACCAGTGGTGCCAAACCAGATACGTTGTTGCCAAACCAGACATGCCACGTATTCCAGAGATCGACATGAGGAGCGGTGATTCTCAGCATTCGAGGACCGTTCGATCCGACCATGATCTTCATGTCGGGACGCGCCTCAGGCAGTAGCTCCATGCTTCGATGGGTGTAATACCGACCTTCGAAGTCGATTGCACCTTCACGCAACAGCGTCCGAATGACTGTGAAGGCTTCCTCGAACCGAGAAACACGGTTGTCGTAAGGGAAACCGAATGCTCTGTACTCGGGAAGATTCCACCCCGCCCCCAAGCCGAGAATCAGCCGGCCTCCGCTGATGTCGTCCACCGTTGCGGCCTTTTTGGCAATCATGGCCGGGGAATGGAATGAAGTCGCTGCCACCAGCGGCCCCAACTCGACCCGATTGGTTGCTTCCGCGAGGGCCGCAAGTGTCGACCAGGCTTCGAGAGGTCCCCTCGTCCCGGTGACATCGTCACGAAACAAGAGGTGATCCCCCACCCAGATCGAATCGAATCCACAGTTTTCTGCGGTCAATGCGATGTCACGGAACTCGATCCAGGGAACGTCCCGTTCGACTTCGGGTAGCTGAACACCGATCTTCATTTCTCCAATCATCCAGGCATCGTACGAACATCGGTGTCTCATCGGCTACAAAGGGATGATGTCGAACGACCTCTCTGCACTCAATCCGATTCAGAGGTCCAGAGACATCGAGCAGATGACGTCATCTCCTCTCGACATCCTCGTCATCGGTGGTGGCATCACGGGAAGCGGTGCTGCGCTTGACGCTGCGAGCCGTGGGTTGAGCGTCGGCCTCCTCGAACAGCGTGATTACGCATCGGGGACTTCAAGCCGGTCGTCCAAGCTGTTCCACGGCGGACTCCGCTATCTCGAACAACTCAATTTTGGGCTAGTCAGTGAGGCGCTTGGCGAGCGAAATCTGATGCTGAAGATGCTCTGCCCCCATCTGGCGAGACCGGTCTCATTTGTCTACCCGCTGAGACATCGGTTGTGGGAACGAGCTTATGTCGGTGTCGGGGTCTTCATATACGACCTCATGGCAAAGAGATCGGGAAGCCCACTCCCCCGCCACGAGCACATCTCCAAGTCACAGTTGGAGGAGATGGCCCCGGCAATCGATGGGTCGAAATTCCATGGCGCGGTCCGCTATTGGGATGCGCAGGTAGATGATGCCCGTCATACCATGATGGTGGCTCGAACTGCCGCCGCCCACGGAGCAACTCTGGCTACCAGTTCCCGTGTCGTCGGCCTCGAGGCCACCGATGCCGGTGTCCTGGTGTCGGCTATTGACCTCGAGTCGGGGAATCCACTCAACATCGAAGCCAAGACCGTGATTAACGCCGCAGGAGTTTGGAGCGATGACATTCAGGATCTAGCCGGTAGCGACGGTCTCGATGTTGAGGCATCGAAGGGAATTCATCTCGTCGTGCCCAGGGATCGAATCGCTTCGGAAACCGGAATGATCCTTCGCACCAAGGACAGTGTCCTCTTTGTGATCCCATGGGATCAACACTGGATCATCGGGACCACCGACACACCATGGTCTCTCCGCCGTGCCCATCCAGCAGCCAGCAAGACAGACATTGACTACGTCCTCGGATGGATCAACACGGTCCTGGCTAAACCCCTTCGACCCGATGATGTCGTCGGGGTCTACGCCGGGCTGCGACCATTGCTCACGGGCGAATCTGAGGAGACATCCAAGCTAAGCCGCGAACACGCGGTCATTGACGATGGGCGCGGACTGATTTCTGTGGCCGGTGGCAAGTACACGACCTACAGACTGATGGCGAGGGACGCCGTCGATGTTGCAGCCCGTTATCTGACGGGCAAAGTTCCCGAGTCACGCACTGCCGAACTGCCGCTGGTGGGTGCCGACTCCTACCGTTGGGCCAAGGGCGAATCGCTTCCGGCAGATGTGAGCGAGGACACCCATGTTCGGCTCCTGGGCCGATATGGATCCTTGGCCCGGGAGATCTATGCCATTCTCGAACGGCGACCCGAACTTGGAGATCGGGTTTCGGAAGAGCCATATATGGGCGCCGAGATCGTGTATGCCGCCACCCACGAAGGCGCCCTCCATCTCGATGACTTCCTCACCCGACGCACCCGGATATCCATCGAAACCCGGCATCGCGGTGCGCAGGCGGCCGGGCCGGTGAGCCGTCTTGTCTCACCCCTGTTGGGCTGGGATGAGACGATACAAAACCGCGAAATTGAACACTATCGAGCCCGCGTCGAAGCTGAGCGAGACTCACAGCGGCAACCAGACGATCGTACGGCGGACGCCGCTCGGATGGGAGCTTCCGACGTCCGTACCGGATTGTCCATTTAGGCATCGACCTCGTCATCGGAGGGCAGTGCTTCAAGATCGAAATTGCTTCTGGCATTCCATAGAATCCAACCCACTCCCCTGTCCTCAGCTGCCTGAATCGACGACCGGATCTGAACGTTTCGCCACCAAAACGCCTGGAGCCAAGGCCGCAGCACCGTTCCCGGCGCCAGCCGGGGCAGAGCGTCGTCAATGGCGTCCGCCGTCACTTCATACGGATGATCGTTGGGGTCGGGGAAACCCAGCCATCCCAGCGAATAGTGACTCGGGTAGACCATTGGGCTGAGTGCATCCAGCTGTCTGGATAGCTCCTCCGGCCGTTGTCCGAGACCCTGGTCGTCTGACACCGACACCACGATGGCAAACACGTCCGCACTCACTGCACAGCCCATTGGTATCAAAACCTCGCGAGCCGCTGCCAGGAAACCCTCTGTTGCTGCGAGACGCTCCTCCGAAGTCAACCCCAGCTGACCGGTCACCTGGGCAGTACGACCCGCGGGAAACCGCACGTAGTCAAACTGGATCTCGTCGAATCCAATTGCGCACGCCTCGATGGCCAGGTCGATGTTGTATTGCCATGCCGGCAATGAACGGGGGTCGATCCAGGCGCCTGCCAGCTTCTCTTCAGGATGTGCCCTCACTCGATGCAAGTCCTCGAAGACGACCAGCCGAGTGATGGCGTACAAACCGTGCTCATGCGCTTGATTGATCCTGTTGGCTGGGTTGTATAGGGGTTCGACGGCGTCGATGGCGTGCGCCTCGTCAACCGAAGTCTCATAGAGCACCCTCCCACCCTGTTGTTTGGTGTCGAAGACAAAGGCATTCACAGCTGATTTATCAGCCAACTCCAGAAGATGGTCAAAACTGGCGTCGTCTCGAGCCGCCTCGGCGCCCACACGCAAGCCACGGATTCGCAACGGATCGATGACGGTCCTGACAAGCTCGGAGGAGTCTTCCCACTTGGTTTCGGTTTGAGTCCACCCCGGCTTCTCGACTGTCACCAGAGCAGGAACGCTGATCTCGAGAGTGAACAGGCCGGATTGGTCTGTGTAGACCTCCAAACCAAAGGCGTTGACTCGCGCTCCCGCTACTGGATCGCCATTCGAATCTTCTACCAGCCCCGACAGCAGCGCTAATAGCATGGTGCTGGTTGTGGTCGGCGAAAGGGTCGTCGTTGTAGTCGACGTAGAGGTCGTAGTGGTCAGCTCGGTGGTCGTGGTGACGCCTGTTCCCGCACCGGTACAGGCAGTGAGGAGCAGCCCAAGAATCGGAACGAAGACCCGTCGGCACTTCACTGGTGGATCGTAAGAGTCAACTCCAGCGTATGACCATCACACCAATCGCGAAAAGGATGAGCAACGTGTCGACGGTGCCCCACATCGCTAGCTTGGCGCTCGATGCCTTGATCCGGCTCTGATCGCCCGATTCAACTGCTTCGGCGGCAGCTTCACCACCTGGCGTGAACACAACAATCCCGAGAATCGCCCCGATGATGATGACGACGAAACCAACGGTCACAAACCTGGTTCCAAGTCCGAAGGCCTCAATGCGCAAGACCATCCATATGCCGGTGACAAGGATCAGGAGTGCGGCAGGCATGTACAGCTTCTTGCTGAGCCCGGCACCTACTCGATACCAACCGGCAACAGCTTCGACACTCTGTTTGGCCATTAGCGGTGGCACCACGGCTTGCATGATGTTGGCGCCGAACCATGTCGCTGCGGCGGCGATGTGAATGATGAGGAGAAAACTGTTGAGGTCCATGAACGCGCCACGATACCGCGACATCTCATTCTCCGGTGGCAGCCGTACGATCGTTTCTCGTGGCCAGAAACCAAGACGCACCCGGATGTCGCGACGCAGCTATCGGCACTTTTCTGCTCTTAGGGCTAGCGATTGTTTTCATGGCCATCGGCATCACTTTGAGCAACCAGGCCGACTGCACCGATGCCTGCGAGACACTGGGACTCACACTCTTGTACGCCGGCGGTCCCATTTCTGGTGGCTTCGGCGTTCTGCTCGGCGGTGTATGGCTGGCCTGGCCTTTGGAAGTGACCCTCTGGGTGGTGCTCGGCTTTCTGTCGGCCAGGTGGGCAGAGAGACGTGGGCGGGGTGCCCTTGGTGTCGCCCTCATCATCGTTCTGATTGCCCTGGTCTATGGACTAGTCCTCTCGCAATTCGTCGAAATAGCCATTTAGAAAACTTCGCCACCACTTACCGTGATGGTTGCATGCCAAAAGTGACACTTTTCCAAACCAATATCGTCCGTCTCGTGGGGTTGGGACTAGCAGCGGCGATCCTCATCGCCGCTGCTGGAACTTCGTTCGCCAGTTTCGAGGCCGCTTCAACCGGTTCAGACTTGAAGCCGTTGAATGGTGCCGAGACAGTCATCGATCTGATTCAGGGCCGCGAGACAATTCTGTGGAGCTCCCTGACCGGCACTGTCACCAACATTCGCACAGTTGGGTGGCCGAGCAGCGACGCCACACACGAACTCGGAGGCGCCTTGATGCTCGAACATCCGGAGGACGGAACGGTTGGCATCGTCGATTTTGGTGAGAAGCCAATGTCGATGGCTTTCGAAGTCAACGGCTGACCTGAGCCACCTCTAAACGGCTAGATATTTGGTTAGGTCGTTTTCGTCGAACGGTCCTACTGCACCGATCATTCGAGTCTCTGCACCAAACATGTCGCCGGCGACGGCCTGAACCTGATCGAGATCGATCGACTCCAGTTTGTCGAGCCGCTCATCGACTGAAAGATGGGGCATCCCGGTCATCTCATCCCGGCCAAGTCTGACCATACGACTGTTGGGGTCCTCCATCGCTAGGGCGAGGCCTCCCCTCATGGAGCCTTTGGCGCGTTCCAACTCCTCTGCTGTGATGCCTTCGGCCACGACCTTGGCCAGTTCTTCTCGAATGATGTTCATCGCGGTTTCGGTCTGACTTGGCGTCGTCCCGACGTACACCCCCCACGCGCCATTGTCGGCGTAGGCGAGCTTGAAGGCGTAGATGGCGTACGCAAGACCACGTTCTTCGCGCACCTCGCGGAATAGGCGCGATGACATTCCAGAGCCCATCACATGGTTGAGAATCTCGAAAGCCCAGCGGCGGTCATCAGAGCGATCGAGACCGTGGCCACCGAGGATGATATGGGCCTGCTCGGTATCGCGGCGCTTCACATGGATTTTCGAGGTTGCCTCCGCAGGACTGTGATCATGATTGACACGTTCACCTGACCAGTCGCCGAACCTGTCACCGATCATCTCAACAAGCTCATCGTGGTCGACAGAACCGGCCGCGGCAACAACCATCGAGCCGGCGCCGTAGCGACGCTTCCAGTAACTGGCGATCTCGTCGCGGGAGACGCTCCTGATCGAGTCCCGGGTTCCCAGCACCGGATCTTCGAGGTCATGGTCGGTGAATACCGCAGTCGTGAATCGTTCGAAGGCGACGTCGTTGGGGTCGTCCTCGTACATGTTGATCTCTTCGATGACCACCTGGCGCTCGGAATCGATCTCGTTGGAGCGAAATGCTGGTCGCTGAATGATCTCGGAAAGGATGTCCAGTCCTGTTGACAATTCCTGGTCGAGAAGTCGAGCCCAGTAGCAAGTCGCCTCTTTCGACGTGAATGCGTTGGATTCAGCACCGATAGCATCAAACGTCTCAGACACTTCTCTTGCAGACAGCGTCTCAGAACCCTTGAAGAGAAGATGTTCGAGGAAGTGGGAGATCCCGGATTCGTTGGAGTTTTCGTCGCGGCTTCCAGTGTCGACCCAGCAGCCGATGGCCACTGAACGCAGCGATGGCATCGACTCGGAGACGACTCGGAGGCCGTTGGGAAGTGTTGTCAGGTCGTAGTGCACGTCGGAAGGGTATTACGCCTCCATGCGTGTGCACATCGGGACACCCATTGCCGCTCTTGTGAACACGCGTGGGCTAGCGACGCACTGCGGAGAAGTCAGTGGTCAGCAGGGTCGCCCACATGTCTATTCCGTACCAAAGATTTGCGATTCGCACATTCTCATCAGGCGCATGCTGGTTGTTGTCGTGATTGGCGATCGGCAACAGCGCGACGGGTGCCTTCAAGATGTCCTTGAACAGATAGAGCGGGATCGAACCACCAAAAGTGGGCAGCGCAACCACGTTTTCCCCACTTGCCCTCTCGCAAACGTCGAGCAATGTTGTGGCCAGTGGTGAAGACATTGGGATCCTTGCTGCGCGGTAACCGGAGCCCCTATCCATCTTTGCGATCCGCCGCGTCGCACGACGCTCCTCAGACGTTGGCTCCCGATCGAGGATCATGTAGCCCTCCGCCTCCAATCGAGCCGCAACACGGTCGAGCATTGTGTCGGGATCGTCCCCGGCTGCGAGACGGATGTCGACCGAAGCCGTGGCTTCAGCCGGGATCACGTTCCTTGCGTTTTCACCGACAGCGGCAGCCTCGAGGCCTCTCACGTTGAACGTCGGCAACATGAGTCGCTCCGCATAGCTGCCGTCTTCCACCTCAGGGCCACCGAATCCGAGTTCGTCGCGAAGTCGATCTTCAACCGGAGGAAGGGCGTCGATCGCAGCCCTGTCGGCGTCCGAAATCGGCCAGGTGTCGTCGTAGAAACCTTCGATGGTGACCATCCCCGCATCGTCTTTGCACCCTGCGAGAAAAGATGCCAGCTCAAAAGCAGGGTTTGGGACCCAGTTGCCGTAGTGCCCTGAGTGCAACTCACGAGCAGGCCCGTAGAAAGTCAGCTCAAACCCTGAGTAGCCACGCACTCCAAACGCCACTTGGGGGGCGCGCGTTTGATGAACCGGACCATCACAGAGGAGCCAGGCGTCGGCGTCCAGCGGTGACGCCAGGTGCTCCATGTATCGCCCCAAGTTCGGACTCCCAGACTCCTCTTCCCCTTCGAACAAGAAGACCAGATCAACCGTCCTCTCCACTTCCCCGAGCGCATCAATAGCCGCTGTCAGGGCGGCGAAGGGAGTCTTGTCATCCGAGGCACCCCTGGCATAGATTCGCCACTCGGGGTCGATGCGATCTCCCGGCTTGGGGAACTCGATCACCTCTCCCCCTTGGTGCCACGGACCTGAGGTCAACACTGGAGAGAACGGAGCCGTTGTCCAGTTGGTTGGGTCGACGGGTTGACCGTCGTAGTGGACATACACACCGAGAGTCGCTGTCGGGTTGGGCGAACACAATTCACCAATCACGACTGGACTCGCGTCGGGGAGCTCCACGATCTCCATTGAGGCTCCCCTAGCCTCAAAACGACGAACCAGCTCCTCGGCGTTGCGCCGCAGGTCATGGACGGAACCTGTCACATTCGGTATCTCGAGGAGGGCGGCAAAGTCGCGGAGCACCTGCCAGCCACGATCGCTTTTGTGAGTTGACGCGGCGGCGAGAGCTGGTGTTGCGGTCATGGTGGAATCGTAGGGATATCAGGCTTGACAACTCATGAGACAATGAGCGATCTATGCGTGAACGTGAGCAGACCTTTCTTGCCGACTTGATCGGCCCCGAGGACCGGGCGATCGAGGCCGTGGTGAGTCGCTATCAGAGAGTGGCCCCGGCAGTCACCCGGCTGGCAAGGAGTCTGTCCGACAACCCGAACCTCCGCGTGCGTCTCGGTTCGGAAGCGGCGGCTTCGGAGGATGAAATCGTTTGTGACCCGCGAATTTTTCAAGCCGCGTATCACAGGAACGCACCCGTCACCCCCGACGAAGTGGCGCTCGCATCGGCCCTCCATGAGGTCATGCATCTCGTCTCAACCAATCTCGACGAGGTCCGCGAGCTTCCCGATGGCTGGCCGATTGAGGGACCGATTACCGAAGGCGTCGAGCTCGACCTGTTGACAGCACTCGAGCGGACCGAAAAGCCGGTCGCAGAGGTTCTCTTCTTCAGCCTCGAAGATGCCCGTCAGGAGATCCAAGGCTTGGCCAGCTACCCGGGCGCCCGCTCGGTGCTCGACGACCTTTATCTTTCTTCTCTCGGACAGGCGATCGCAAAGTCTGGAGCACTGAGTCAGTTCGTCCTTGGTTGCTTCCTTCTCACTGGTGGCTACGTAGAGCGAGAGGTCCTGGAAACCCGGTTCGAGGCGCGGGCAGCCGTTGCGATCGACGATGCGACCGAACACTGCAAGATGGCCTCCGAGACGGATGACCCCTGGTACGTGGCACAACTTGCTTTGGAATTGGAGGCCATTGCGCGAACGCATGGGTTGATCACGGAAGTCCC
Source organism: uncultured Acidimicrobiia bacterium (assembly GCA_964195235.1). GTDB lineage: Bacteria > Actinomycetota > Acidimicrobiia > Spongiisociales > ZC4RG35 > CAXMPK01. The sequence goes on from CAXMOW010000005.1 coordinate 46,497, forward strand.
CGAAAGTGCAAGCAACGCACAACGGAAGTTGGCGTCGGAAAGTGACGCTGAGAAAGCAGCCTCTGGCGTTGACGCCGTGCGGATGGTTTCCCCGATTGTCACCGACGCCGACTCGTATCAGGACACAAAGCGCGCAGCCGAGTCGCGCTCGGGGTTGTCCGACCGGAAAGGTGCGTCAGAGCTTGCCGGCGATGAGTCGACTGATCAGCTACTCAGGGTTAGCCAGGCTCCGGACGTCTACCTTCCGACGGGCCAGGGGGGGAAACTTCTGGTCACACCGATTCCTTCGTCGTTCTCCAAATTCGGGGCCCAGGGATTGGAGGCCTTGAGCATCGCCGCCAAGAAGTGGGAGGTGGCACAACGTCGCGTTTCTGGCGAGCTCTTCCCACTGTTTGCAGCCAACCAACGTCGTGGTCTTCGGTCTGGCTTCGACCAGGGAGACGTTTCGCCCCACGCCGCCCTGTTCATTGGTGCCGGTCTCTACCAGCGTCTCTATGAGCGCAGAGCGGCACGGACCCGTCGGCGGTACGCAGTTTCACTTCTTGTCGACGCGTCGGCTTCGATGCTCAGCCCCGGCCGCCGTGAAGGACGGGGGACGACGTGGGCCATGTCTGCAGCATTGCTTGGAGCCTGGACAATGGCCCGGCTGTGTGATGAGCTTCAGATCGATTTCGAAGTCGCCCTGTTCAACCGGGGCTTCGCCGCTCGCCCTCACGACACCGAAAAAAGCTTTCGAGCTGCCCGGTCTGCTGCCACAGCAGGTCTGAGACAGACCCAAGGAACCGCCGCTGATCGTCTGACGACAACCGTCAATCATTATCTGGTGAAGTCGTTCGACCGGCGATGGCGTGATGCTCAGCACACACTGTCCGGTCTCTTCTTCACGGTTCAAGACCCGAAACGAGCCGCTGCATTAACCCGTCGTGATCCAGAAAACGCACCGCCTGTATCACTGTTCGAGAAGGCGGCCAACGTCGACGAGTACAACGTAATCCACGCCGCAGAACGGATGGCCCGACAAGGCGCCGACGTGAGATTGCTGATGGTCCTCGCCGACGGGATGACCCGCGGGTCGGTGGATGCGCTCACCAAGTCGGTGTCATCGATCGAGGCTACCGGCACCACCGTCATCGGAATCGGCATCGGAGATCACACTGTCGACGAGGCATATCAGCGCCACGAGGTTGTCGAACAGCCAGAGCATCTGGCGAAGGCGATGATCGACGGCACACGAAGCGCCCTCCGCCGAAGTCTTGCCATTTCGGGCATGGACGGATGGTGGGTCAAGGTTTCTGAAAATCAATCCAAGGAGAAAGCAATTGCCTGAAATAGTCACTTTCGAGGACCCCAGTGGCGAAGGGGCGCCGATCAAACTCGATAGGTTTGTGGTCGGGAAGGACGCAGCGGATCTCGAACTCCGACGACGAAAGGTCCCCGAACCAGACCCCCACTACGTCGACCTGGGCATGCTCTACCGGTTCGCCCAAGTAGAGCAGGCACGACGGTCCGGCGCCGACGGTCTTGTCCCGCTGCACATTGCGGTCCGGGGTCATATGGGAACCGGGAAGGACCACGACATCGAGCAATTCGCCGCTGCAATGGGTCTCCCCTACTTCCGGATCCCGCTGACCGGTGAAGTACGAGACGTCACGCTGATCGGGTCGACCCATCTTCACGGTGACGGCAAGGGTGGCACTGAGAGTCGATGGGAGGACGGTGACATCACCCGAGCGCTTCGCGGTCCTGCCCTGCTCAATCTCTCCGAGTTGAACGCTGCCGGCGCTGAGACGTTGTTTGCCCTCCATGGTTTGCTCGATCGCTACGGAGCCCTCGACCTGCCCAACGGCGAAACAGTGAGCCTCCGAGACGATGTGAGGGTCTTCGGCACCATGAACCCCACCGACATTCGGGACTATGCCGGCACCCAGACCCTCAACAAGGCCTTCGCCGACCGATGGGTGATTTGGGAGAAGAAATTTCCCGCTGAGGAACAGGTCAAGGAAATGCTCACCACCCGCTATCCAAGACTGAACGACGAATACGTCGAGGCTGTGTCCCGACTCACGGTTGAGATCAACGCATCATTCGACACGACCGACACCGACGTTCGTGTGGAGACGCCGCTCTCACTTCGTGCTGTCCTCGACAGGGTGCCGACTGGGCTCTTGGTCTACGCAGATCGTGAAGACCCACTACGTCATGCCTGGGATGAGTTTGTCCTGCCACAGGTGGATGCGTACGACCGTGACCACTATGAGACGGTGTGGAATGCGGTGGTAAGACGCGGTCCTTCGGTCAAGCCGTTTGGAAAGTGATTGCTATAGCAACAGGTGGCGAAATACGCCACGCGGTGCACGCGCAACATTTCAACGTCCCATTGACCTGCCACCTACGCTCGCCGGATGATCGAAGCACTACGCACCGACGACAACCGATTCGCCGATCTTTCCGACTGGCCATATGAGCCTCGGTACGAAATCGATCTGGCCGGTAGCGAAGGCCTCCGGATGCACTACATCGACGAGGGGCCTTCTGACGCTGAGGTATTTCTCTGCCTGCACGGCGAGCCCACGTGGGCATACCTCTACCGGCGGATGATCCCAACGTTTCTTGGTTCGGGTGCCAGGGTGGTGGCCCCGGATTTCTTCGGGTTCGGACGCTCCGACAAGCCGGTTGAGGATGCGGTCTACACCTGGGACTTTCACAGGGATTCGCTTACTGGCTTCATCGAACGTCTCGACCTCACCAACATCACCCTCGTGGTTCAAGACTGGGGCGGAGTCCTCGGTCTGAGTCTTGGTGCCGACATGGCTGACCGGATTTCGGGTCTGCTCATCATGAATACAGCGTTTGGCATCGGTGGGAAACCGACGCAGGGATTCGTCGACTGGCGAGACTACGTCGCTCGCACACCGGACTTGGACGTGGGCAGGCTGATGAAGAGAACAGTGCCCCATCTCACCGACGCTGAAACCCGTGCCTACGACGCCCCTTTCCCGAGTGTCGCTCACAAGGCAGGTGTCAGGCGATTCCCTGCGATCGTGCCAACCAGCCCTGATATGGATGGTGTGGAGATTTCCAAGAGAGCTCTCAGCTGGTGGGCAGACGCTTTCGACGGCCGCTCTTTCATGGCTATTGGAGCGACCGACCCGGTCCTTGCTTCAGTCATGCCCTGGGTTCGGGAACGCATCAACGGATGCCCCGAGCCACTCGTCCTCGAGGAAGCTGGTCACTTCGTCCAGGAGTGGGGCGAAGAAGTTGCGATCGCAACACTGACCTATTGGAACAGGTGAACTACGTTTGAGTCATGGCCTACGACCTCGGTAACACCGATTTAGACGAACGACTCCAGCAGCTCGTGGGCGACGCATCAGAGAACGACAACAAGGACCTGATCGCCGAGCTGGTCACCACCGTTCTCAAACTCCACCGAGACGGCGCAACTCGTGGTGATCTGAAGATGATCAACACCGCTGTCAAAGAAATGAGGTACTCAAACCTGGTCTTTTCCCGGCACGAGGAGCCCAAGGTCACCATCTATGGCTCGGCGCGTACCCAGGAGGGTGATCCCAACTACGAGATGACCGTCTCGTTCGCCAAATTGATGACCAGCCACGGTTGGGGTGTGATTACCGGGGCGGGACCCGGGATCATGGAGGCCGGCAACAAGGGCGCGGGTAGCAACAACTCCTACGGTGTCAACATCCGGCTCCCGTTCGAGTCTGCGGCCAACGAATACCTGGATGAAAACCGAACTGTCAACTTCAAATACTTCTTCACACGCAAACTCGGCTTCGTCAAGGAATCAAACGCATTCGTCATTCTGCCCGGTGGTTTCGGCACCCTGGACGAGACGTTCGAACTGCTCACCCTGATCCAGACCGGAAAGAGCGATCTCCATCCGATCGTGCTACTCGAAGCTGAGGGAACTGGCTACTGGGAACCGGTCATCAGATTCATAATGGACAATCAACTCGCTGCTGGGCTGATCTCGGAGTCGGATCTCTCACTCTTTACCCACACGACCGACCCGCAAATGGCGTGTGATCACATCCTTGAGTTCTATACGAACTATCACTCGCAACGTTATGCAGGCGGCCGACTCATCCTACGTGTGCGGGAAACACCAACCGACGCCGACCTGGCTTCGCTCAACGAGGACTACGCCGACATCGTGGCTGAAGGACGAATCGAAAGGGCTGAGCCCACCCAGACCGAGATAGACGACGACGACGCACTCCACTGCGAGCGAGTCTCATTTGTGTTTGATCGACGGCATTTCGGGCGACTCCGACAGTTGATCGATCGCCTCAATGAAATGGCCGACCTTCCCGAGACGACCCAAATTCCCATGCCGATGCGTGAGGAACAAGCCGAAAGAGCCTGGTAGCGACGATTCCGCCTTGGGAATACCCCCGCGTCCAATACTAGAATTGGCTGGTGCGCGACATCCTTTCCGACCTGGTAGCTGAACAACAGTTCCTGGATCAATCCCTTCAACGGATTCCCATCAAGGTTTGGGATCTGAAAACACCCAACAAGCCGTGGACCGTGAGGGACACAATCTCTCACCTGGCGGACTTCGAGAACCTCGGCGCCGACTCGATCAATGGCGGCGACAGAATCAAGGAATGGCAAAACTCCACCGATCTCGAAGCCCTCAAGAAACAGGCGATCAAAGAGGGTCGATCAATGCGGCCTCAGGACGTCATCGAGTGGTGGCGTGGCGGTCGGGCCAAGGTTGTCGAACCGCTATCCCACATGAACGGTGAGGACCGAATTGATTGGATCGCCGGCGATATGAGCGCGCGGACCTTTGCGACCTTCCGTCTCATGGAGACCTGGATGCACGGTCTCGACATATACAGCACCTTGGGTCTCGAAGTCGAAGACACTCCTCGCATCCGTCACATTGCGTGGTTGGGCTGGAAAACCCTCCCCTACGCCTTCAAACAAGCTGGCGAGGACTATGAACCAGTCCGAGTAGAGGTGATTGGCCCTGGGTATTCCAGATGGGTTTACGGCCCAGAAGACACTGACCAGGTAATCAAAGGCTCCGCGTCTGACTGGACCAGGATCGTTGTACGTCGCGTCAAACCCAAGAACACCCGTCTCAAAGTCACTGGCAAATACGCCGAGAAGGCACTTGCGATAGCCAGGGCCTGGCTTTGACCCTCATCCCCCGTTTGGTGGGGATGGTTCATCTTCTTCCGCTCCCCGGGTCACCCGGCTACGGGGGTTCTATGCAAGAGGTTGTCGAAACCGCCGTTGCCGACGCTGGCGAATTGGCGTCTGCGGGTTTTCCTGCATTGATGATTGAGAACTTTGGCGACGTCCCGTTTCATGCCGACTCGGTGGCGGCGGAGACCATCGCCGGCATCACCGTGGCCGTTGCTGCCGTTCTCGAGGCGACCACGCTGAACATCGGCGTAAACGTGCTTCGCAACGACGTGCTGTCAGCCCTCGGCATCGCCGCTGCAACCGGAGCATCGTTCGTCCGCGTCAATGTCCTCACCGGTCTGATGTACACGGACCAGGGACCGATCGTCGGGCGAGCAGCGGAGGCATTGCGTAAACGTCAAATGCTCGCCCCAACAGTCGAGATCTGGGCTGATGTCATGGTCAAACATGCCGCTTCTCCGTATGGGGTCGACGCTCGCCAGACAGCAGCCGACACGATTGAACGAGGCTTGGCAGATGCGGTGATCGTCTCAGGATCCGGTACCGGTGCTGAGCCTGACATCCACGAAGCGACCGTTGTGAGGGCCTCGGTGCCAAAAGACACCAGAGTTGTCATCGGTTCTGGAGCCAACGTCAACAACCTTTCCAAGCTTATGGACGTGGCGGATACCGTCATCGTGGGATCGGCCATCAAAGTAAACGGCGACGCCAACAACCGCGTCGACCCGGCCAGAGCTGCGCACTTCGCTCAGGTCGCCGGCGAACACGGCCTGACATGAGTTCGGTCAAGACTCGCACCGACGGTGGGGTGTTCGTAACGACACTCGCCGAGCCCGAGATTCGCAACGCAATCACCGGCGAAGACATGCTCGAGGAATTGCTCGACGCAATCCATGACGCTGAAACCGACCCCGATGTCGGTGTCCTGATCATCGACGCCGAAGGGCCAGCCTTTTCGTCGGGTGGCAACGTCAAGGACATGGTGGAAAAAGTCGGGCTGTTTCAAGGTAGCCCATCGGAAATCACCGAGAGATACCGCGAGACGATCCAACAACTCACCCGAATGCTCGCAACCACCGACCTTGTCACAATTGCTGCGGTGAACGGTCCTGCTATCGGGGCAGGTTTTGACCTGGTGTTGGGGTGCGACCTCCGTCTCGGAACCTCGAGGGCGAGATTCGCCCACACTTTCATTGAGATGGGGATCATCCCGGGTGACGGAGGAGCCTGGCTTCTCCCCCGTATCGTCGGCTGGCAACGTGCAACCGAACTCGCGATGACCGCCCGATCGATCGACGCCGAAACTGCGGTCGAGTGGGGCGTCCTGCTCGAAGTTGTGCCCGACAGCAAACTCTCGGTTCGGACGATGAAGCTCGCACAGGACATAGCTTCCAAGCCACGACCGGCGGTGGTGCTGGCGAAACGGCTGCTCCGTCAATCCAAGATCATGGACCTCGATGCATTCCTCGAGTACTCGGCTGCCCTTCAGGCAGTGGCCCACACCACACCCGAACACGAGGCTGCCGTGGCGTCTTATGTGGAGCGTCTCAAGAGTCGCGACTGATTCGGAAACCGTTCTTGTGCAACAGCTTCAGCATCGAAGCGGCGGCGCTCGAACTCCGAGCAGAACGGAGTAGCTCTTCATGACTTTCAAACCTTCCGGCTGCACGCTCCAGAATGACCGCAATGGGAATGATGTTGATCGTCACCTCTTCAGCCTGGCCGAACGCAACTAACCGTGTTCTGACGGTTCCACCGCCCCGAGCAGGGGTATAACAAACCCCCTTCTTGCCAAGATCCTCGACTACCTGTTCGAGGTCGCCGTCTGTGTAGATCCACGCCAGACGGTGCAGTGCCGTGTGCAGCGTTTGGTGTTTGACAATCGATGGGTTGAACCGTGCCTCACCCTGTTTCACCTCTCCGATGATCACGTCGATGGTGTCTTCCTCCAGAAAGAGCGGAACCCCCGGAACTTCGAGGTAACTCGCCTGATGCTCGTCATCAGGATCGGCCATGAAGATTCGTCCCGGGAACCTGAGGGCGAGAATGTCAACATCGGTGACTGTTTCCCAGTCGCCTCTTTTGTTCAAGGCCTGTATCGGAAGTTCCGACAATGTCAGGTAGCCGTTGGAGCGAAGAAATGCTTCTACTAAGTCGGTTGCAACGTCCATGGCGTCATTTTGCCAATTGAGACGGTCGACCCATGTATTGACTACGAGGAATGGGCAGAATTTGCGGCCGGAGATGAAATGCGGGAGATTCCCAGAGACATTTTGATAGAAGTCATGGAGGATGTCATCGAAGACCTCCACGGCCACGTTCACCGCGTATCCGATCTATCGGTGGATCTTGGAACTGGACTCGGCCTACCTGACGACGACCTCGACCGCCTCGCCTTAGCCGGAGTCCTTCACGACGTGGGCAAGATTCATCTCGATCCGAACATCTTGGGCAAACCGGGACCACTCGATGATGACGAATTCGAACTGATGCGTCGTCATCCCGAGATGGGTTTCGCAATGACCCGCAACCGTCTTGACTCCAGGGTTGCCGAAGCCATCCTCTACCACCACGAACGTGTCGACGGTCGTGGATATCCCTTCGGTCTCGAAGCGGACAACATTCCGATTCTCAGCCGGATCGTTCTCGTGGCCGACGCTTTCGACGCGATGACCTCAGTCCGGGCCTACCAAGCAGCTTTGCCTATCGAATTCGCTGTTCAGGAGATTCGCCAGAATGCCGGCGCCCAATTCGATCGCAACGTGGTTGACATCTTCTTGGAGCTTGCCGCAATCGACAAGCTCCCTCTCGAACTCTCGGCGTAAACAGCTCACTCTCCTGAGTATCACCCCACACCACTTCGCATATGGTGTAGCGGGTCCAACCCTGGGGGTAGTCACCTGATCTCTTCTCTGTTCGAACGATCCGACTATTCGACTCTGACCGACGCCACCTATTTGAATCAGGCTTCCTTGGGTCTCATCGGCCAGCCTGCTCTCGACGCGATGCATGAGTTTCTCGAGGTGATCGGTCGCCACGGCAACCTCTATATGTCTGATGACGATGAGGTGGGTTTTCTCGAAGCGCTGATCGATCGGGCCAGCCGGCTATTCGGAGGTGATGCGAGGCGTCTTGCAATCCTCTCCAGCGCCAGTGAATTACTAGGCCAGGCGCCTTTTGTGTTGCCGCCTCCTAGTCAGGTCAGCGTGATGGTGGTTTCCTCTGACTTCCCGGCGATAACCCGTCCTTGGCTTCGTCTAGTCGAACAAGGAAAATGTCATCTCGACTTTGTCGATGAGAGCCCCGAATCCGACCTCACATCCGATCTCATAGCTCACATCGACGAACGAACATTCCTAATTGCGGTGAGCCATGTCCAGTATGCGACCGGCACGGTCATCGATGTTCCTCGCTTGCAAGCTGCCACCGCGGCCGCCGGAGTAAGACTCGTCATCGATGCGACTCAAAGCGCAGGTGCAATCAAAACCAAAATCGGGTTCTGGGACGTCGACATCGTTGTTTCCAGTGGATACAAATGGCTGGGCGGTCACGGTGGAGTTGCGGTGGGCGCGCTTTCCCCTGACCTACTCCAAGAAACGCCTCCGATGCCGGGATGGATGGGCTCCCCCACTCCGTTCGACTTCGATGCGACACGGCTACGACTCGCCGAAGGTGGGCGTCGGTACACCCAAGCGACGATGTCCTACATTTCAGTGGTCGGGCTCACCGCGGCCATTGACCAGCTATTGACCGTCGGGGTCGAGAAGATCGAGCACCACGCAGAACGACTTGCCCACAAGTTGGTTGACGGCGTCGCAGCATACGGCTGGCAGCCGTTTCGCCACCTAGACGACCCGGCCGCCTCGCCCCACATCGTCTCTCTCGGGCACCAAGACCACAAGCTGGGAAAAGTTTCAAATCGACTTCGTGACGTCGGTGTCGTCTGTAGCAACCGAGGTGGTCGCCTACGTGTGTCTCTGGCGCCCTACAACGACGAAAACGACATCACAGCCTTGGTTGGCGCCCTCGCCCAGGTCTGATGGCATGAGATCAATCTGGTCTTTGGCTACCCAGGGATGACCGACTCGATTGCCGCCACCAGCTTCTTGACCGACAACATGCCGTAGTCGAAGACGAAGCGCTCACCGTTGTTCATCATGACAACTGCACATTTGGTCATCCCCGATTTCACGGCCTCCACACCATCGATCTCCGCTGTTGGAAGGTCAATGGTCGCAGTCTCGTCGTTCGAGTAGCGATACACCGTGTGGCCTCCGGCTGCAGCAAAGGTGGCGACGTCAAGGAAGATCGCTTTGACGATTGTCGTGTTGCTCGACTCGTAGAGAGTGTCGAATCGCAAACTCGCTTCACCTACTTCAAGCGTCCCTGTGTACCGACCGCCCTCTTCGGGCACGTAGTTGATAGTCCACGACCCGTTGCTTTTGCTCAACACAAACTCCGTCCGATTGGCCGACCAACCTAATCAGGCAACAGGACTTCAAGCGAGTGCGCTGCGGTAGGTTTCCTCAGCAGTTTTGGCATCCAGCTTCTCAAGTGGCGAGGTGAGTTTCCCTTGGAGCGCGCTCGTTGGAGTGCCGTTACATCTGGTTGACATAGCAAGTGGTACCTGTTGGATCACACGTCAAAGAGAAGCAATGAAGTTAACCGTGTTTGGGCACAGTCGAGTCAGCTCCAACAATCCTTGTAACAGGTGCTTCGTTCGGCGGGGTACTCGCTGATGGCAGCGGACGAACCTTCTATGTATTCGAACGCGATCCATCAGGCGTCAGTTCCTGCAACGACGAATGCGCAGCGAACTGGCCCCCGGTGGTAGTCGGCTTGGTCGCTGGAACCAACATTGACGTGACCATCAGCTCAATTGCACGGAATGACGGCGTCAGCCAGCTGACTGTCAATGATCGCCCGGTCTATCTATTTTCCGGGGATAGCCAACCTGGCGACTTCAATGGGCAGGGGCTCAGCGACATGTGGTTCGTACTGGGAATCGATGGTGAGCCAATCACCAAGACCACAGACGGAGGTTACGGCAACTAGCGCGCGGGATATGTTTCTAAAGCCAAAGCATGCGATCGACGACACAAGACGTGAGGAGCAACCTCCGTCCCCTCGGTTCCTGAACACTTCAGGTGCTGATCGGAGGGCGCTCCTCAACTCCGACGGAGTGCACGCTTTGCGAGTGCCACGGGTATGTTCTCGGAGCCAATCAACGAGGAGCACACCCGATGGCAACTGTCAGATACATCGTGGACGACGTTGCAGAATCGGTCGACTTCTACGTCTCCAAACTTGGTTTCGAAGTGGAATTTCAGGTCCGCGCTTTTGCAACCCTGCAGCGCGACGACTTGACGTTGTGGCTGGCGGGTCCTGGAGCGTCAGCGACCCGGCCGATGCTCGATGAATCCGTGCCAACTCCCGGAGGCGGCTGGGCGAGGTTTGTTCTGACCTTTCAGGATTTGGAAAGTGTCGTGTCAAAACTCGAAGGCGATGGCGTGGTTTTCAGAAGCGACATCGTCGAGAACCAGGGACGGAAACAGATTCTCTGCGAGGACCCTTCCGGCAACGTGATCGAACTCCACCAGCCGGCGTAGCATCTCCCTGCGGCTCAGACCCGTTATTGGGTGGTGCCTGTAGCCTTGAATCGTGCGGTTCTTCACTGTTTTTGCTCTGGTGGCGGTTGCCGAGATGGCGACCTTCTTTTGGGTTGAATCAAAGATCGGACTGGCTTGGGCGTTGGGACTGGCTCTCACTACTGCCCTGGTCGGATCGTTTTTGGTGCGACGCGCCGGGCTTGCGGTTCTGGGTCGACTCCAGAGCAAAGTGAGCCAGGGACAGCTCCCTGGACGCGAACTCAGCGATGGTGCTGCGATCCTCGTCTCTGGGGCCTTCTTGATCTCACCGGGGTTCATCACCGACATCCTCGGGTTTCTTCTACTGATCCCGCCGGTGCGTGATGTCGCTTATCGCATCGTGTCGAAGCGTATTTCCGCTCGGATCACCGTATTCACCACCAATTCTCGAATGCAGCACGGGCAGTGGTCTGGCAGTTCAGAGTCGGTGGAGGGTGGTCAACCTGATGTCATCGACATCGAAAGTTTGGATTAGAAACCGGCTTCTTCCTCGATAGGGGTATCCGTGACTTCTTGTCTCGCGGTCCGGATACGCTCGCGGGATGGTCGCTCTGGACTCGTTCACCCCGGCAACTCGGACTTGGTTCGAAGCTTCATTCAGCGCGCCCACGCAAGCTCAAGAGTTGGGATGGCCTGCGATCGCGGATGGCGATCACACCCTGATCCATGCCCCAACCGGATCAGGCAAGACCCTCGCCGCTTTCCTTTGGACCCTCGACCGTCTCCTCACCGAACCTATCCCAGAAAAGCTGGAGCGATGCCGGGTTCTCTACATCTCTCCCATGAAAGCTCTGGCCCACGATGTCGACCGCAACCTGAGAGCACCCCTGGCCGGCATTCGACATGCCGCCGAGCGCCTAGGGGGAGAGCCACTACCCGAGATTCACACATTCCTTCGCACTGGCGACACCCCACAGGAGGAGCGTCGCCGGATGGAACGAAACCCACCCGACATCCTCATCACGACCCCGGAGTCGCTCTATCTGATGTTGACCTCCGCAGTTCGTTCGGTTCTCAGCACGGTTCGGTGGGTCATAGTCGACGAGATCCATGCGGTGGCAGCCACCAAGCGAGGCACCCACCTTTCACTTTCCCTGGAACGTCTGGAGGAGATCACCGACCAGCCTCCACAACGGATCGGCCTTTCGGCAACCCAGCGCCCATTGGAGACCATCGCCGAGTTCCTTGGAGGTGGAACCGTCGACGATGAGAGTTGGACCCCGAGACCAGTCACCGTCATCGATGTTCCTCACGACCGAGAACTGGATCTCGAGATCGTGGTCCCTGTTGAGGACATGAACGAGCCCGGGCAGCCAGACCCGCTCGACCCTGGCAGCACAACAACAAGATCGATTTGGCCTGCGATGTATCCACAGCTGCTCGACCACATCCGGAGCCACAACAGCACAATCGTCTTCGCCAACTCCAGACGTCTTGCCGAGAGGATCTGTGCCGAGCTGAACAATCTCGCCGGTGAGGAACTTGCTCGTGCCCACCACGGGTCGGTGGCACGCGAAAAGCGTCTTGAGATCGAAGAGGCCCTCAAGCGAGGTGACCTCAAGGCTGTGGTGGCGACGTCGTCACTCGAACTCGGCATCGATATGGGTGCGGTTGATCTCGTACTCCAGATAGAGGCCCCGACATCGGTGGCATCCGGCTTGCAAAGAGTTGGCCGTTCCGGTCACCAAGTGGGCGGAGTTTCCCGAGCGAAAGTGTTTCCAAAATACCGAGGTGACCTCCTCGTGGCAGCCGTGGTGGCCGACGAGATGGCCAACCGCCACGTCGAACAAACACGAATTCCAGCCAATCCGATTGATGTCTTGTCCCAACAATTGGTAGCCCAGGTTGTCTCCGCTGACATGTCGGCCGACGATCTCTACGTGATGACACGTCGTGCCGCACCGTTCTCGGGATTGAGTCGTCAGGTTTTTGACGAGACGCTCGACATGCTTTCTGGTCGCTATCCGTCTGACCTTTTTGCCGAGCTACGCCCCAGGATCACCTGGGATCGGGCCACCGGTGAGATCACGGCTCGACCAGGCTCGCGCCAACTGGCGGTTACCAATCCGGGCACCATCCCCGACCGCGGGCTCTACCGAGTGACACTTCCCGACGGAAGCCGAGTCGGAGAACTCGACGAGGAGATGGTCTACGAATCACGTGAAGGGGACGTCTTCCTTCTCGGCTCTAGCGCATGGCGAATTACCCAGATCACCCACGACAAAGTCGAAGTAGTTCCGGCACCGGGAGCACCGGGGGCAAAGATGCCCTTCTGGCATGGCGACATGGCCGGTCGGCCGCTCGAAACTGGCCAAGCCGTCGGCAAGTTCATTCGGGAGACCGCAGCCATCGAACCAGACCTCGCCCAAGAGATCCTCCGAGGCAGATACAAACTCGATGAGTTCGCAGCCCGCAACCTCGTCTCCTATCTGGAAGAAGAGCGGGAGGCGACGGGTCTTCTGCCCACCGATCAGACACTGGTCGTTGAGCGATTTCGCGATGAAATCGGCGATTGGAGAGTCGTCCTCCTATCGCCGTTGGGAGCACGGATTCATGCGCCCTGGGCAATGGCGCTCCGGCATCGATTCCGATCCCGCTACGGGATCGATGCCGATGTCATCTGGGCCGACGCTGGAATCGCATTTCGCTTCCCCGACTCGGACGAGCCGCCAGAAGCCGCCGACCTGATCCTCGACCCCGAAGAGGTCGAAGGCCTGCTGATCGATCATCTTTCCGATACAGCTCTGTTTGCTGCCCGGTTCCGGGAGGCCGCCGGCCGAGCACTACTCCTCCCCCGCCGACGACCTGGCGAACGGACGCCCCTGTGGTTGCAGCGACGACGGTCGGCTGACCTTCTCGGTGTGGCCAAGCAGTTTGGATCCTTCCCCATTCTGCTCGAGGTCTACCGCGAGATCCTCCAGGACGATTTCGACCTCCCGGCTCTCCAGCAGGTTCTCGGTGAAATCCGGTCACGCAAAATTCGAGTCGCCTCGATCGACACCCAGAGCCCGAGTCCCTTTGCTTCATCGCTCCTTTTCTCCTTCGTGGCCGCCTATCTGTACGAAGCTGACGCACCGCTGGCCGAACGTCGAGCCACAGCCCTCACCCTCGACCGTGAATTGCTCCGCGAACTCCTTGGTGAGGGAGAGCTGCGGGAGTTGATCGACCCCGAGGTGGTGGCAGCAGTCGAACTCGAGCTTCAGCACCTCACTGACAGCCGTCGTGCTACGTCGATCGACCGCGTCCACGATCTGCTCCGAGATCTGGGGCCGCTCACCACCGAAGATGTCGAAGTTCGATCCGAAGGGCTCGACGTTGTCCACGTACTCGGTGCTCTAGGGGAGCAGCGGCGCGTCATCCCGGTAGTCATGTCAGGCGATGAGCGCTGGGCGGCCATCGAGGATGCAGCTCGGTTGCGAGATGGTCTTGGTGTGCAACCACCGCCCGGTGTTCCCCACGCGTTTCTCGAACCGGTCGACGACCCCTTGGGAGATGTCGTTGGGCGATACGCAAGAACCCACGGGCCATTTGCAGCAGACGAAGCCGCCCGAGCATTAGGACTCCCGACGGGTGTCGTGGAGACAGCGCTGGCACGGCTCCAGGCATCCGGCCGAGTGATCGAGGGCGCCTACCGCCCGGCTGGAGAAGGTCGAGAATGGATCGACGACACTGTTCTGCGCCGTCTCAAACGTCGGTCACTCGCCGTGCTCCGAAGCGAGATCGAGCCTGTAGAACCTGAGGCCCTTGCCAGATTTGAGTTGCAATGGCAGGGAGTGTCTGTCGACCCGCCCCGGGGAAGAAATGCTCTCGCCGACACCATTCGACGTCTCACTGGTGTCGCCATCCCGGCCTCCACCCTGGAAAGAGATGTGCTGGCGGCGCGAGTTGCCGACGCCGGCTCGGCCATTGACAACCTGTTCCTTGCTGGCGATCTGGTCTGGATTGGTGTTGGAGGCTTGGGCAGTCGCGATGGTCGCGTGGCTCTTTACCCTCGGGACGCCTTGCAGACGTTCTGGGCCGGTCCCGATCCCGACACAGAGATTGAAGGACGAGCCAAAGAGATCCTCGAATATCTCGAAAGTCGGGGCGCCAGCTTCTTCCGCGACCTCTACGAAGGTGTAGGTGGCGGCGACCCCGACGAGACCCTCGAAAGCCTCTGGGACCTGGTCTGGGCCGGATATGTCAGCAATGACACCTTTGAGCCAGTGCGGGCATACATATCTAGGCGCAAGAGCAAGGGATCAGGTCGGCCATCTGTCTCCAGTCGTTTTCCCGCTCATGCGGCCGGCCGTTGGTCACTCACCACCGCCTTAGTCGACGGAACGACAGCCGACACCGAACGTCACGCCGCGTGGGCTGAACTGTTGCTCGACAGACACGGAGTGGTGACCCGGCCCACTGTTCTCGCCGAGAAGTACCCGGGCGGCTTCAGCACGCTCTACCCGGTTCTGAGCCGACTCGAAGAGATCGGACGAATCCGACGTGGCTATTTTGTCGAAGGGCTTGGCGGCTCACAATTCGCCCTCCCGGGGGCGGTCGACCGGCTGCGAAGTGAGTCAACAGCGGAACTGGTGGTTGTCGCTGCGACCGATCCAGCCAATCCCTACGGATCTGTGATTCCGTGGCCGGAGGTTGAAGACGTTCGCCTCGCCAGGGACGCCGGCGCCTATGTATTGCTTCAAGGAGGGAAGATGATCGGTTATCTCGACAAGGGACGCCGCGGGCTCACCCTGCTCGACTCCTCACCCGAGTTTCTTGGGATGATCTCGCGAGGCCTCGCCGAAGTGGCAGGGCGTTACCGACGACTCACTTTGGTGACGGTCAATGGTGAGCCGGCGTCGTCATCCACTCTGGCTGCGCCATTGTCGGAATGGGGGTTTGCAACTGCGCCTCGTGGCCTCACTTATCGCGCCTAGTTGTAAGACGGCCCACTTGTAGTCGACTCGAGAATCTCGTAAGTCGTGTTGCGGAGGGCAGGAGTTCTGCCCGCCGCCACGATGACCGACCTGAACTCCTCCGGTGTCACTTCTTGGCCGTGTTCTGCACCCGCCGCTCGTGTGATGATTTCGCCCATCAATGTGCCGCCGAGGTCATTGCATCCGGCCTCAAGTAGACGTCTACCACCATCGAGGCCGAGCTTCACCCAGGACGCTTGGATGTTGTCGATCAGTCCGTCGAAGGCGATTCGGGAGACCGAATGGAGCAGCACGGATTCGTCCCAGGTCGGGCCGGGTCGAGCACGACCACGCAGGTAAATGGGCGACCCCATGTGGACAAACGGGAGTGGGACCATCTCAGTGAATCCGCCAGTCCGACGTTGGATCTCGCGTACTACTTCGAGGTGGTTTGCCCAGGATCGAGGATGATCAATATGGCCAAACATGATCGTGGACGTAGCCCTCAGCCCCATCTCGTGGGCTGTGATCATCACTTCGGCCCATTGGGAGGTGCGGATCTTGTCCGGGCAAAGATGGGTACGGATGTCATCGTCGAGGATCTCGGCTGCTGTTCCGGGCAGCGTGCCAAGACCGGCGTCTTTGAGTTCTGAAAGGAACTGTTTCACGGAGACACCCAAAGTCTCAGCCCCTTGCCATACCTCGAGTGGTGTGAATCCATGAATGTGCATGTCCGGCATCTCTTCTTTGATCGCCTTGACGACTTCGACGTAGAAATTTCCGGTGAAGTCCGGGTGGATGCCACCTTGAAGAGTGACTTCGGTGGCCCCCAAATCCCAGGCCTCACGAGCCGCGGCCACTATTTCGTCAAGACCCATGAGGTAGGGCTCGCCACGAAGATTCAGTGATTTCGGACCTTTGGAGAATGCACAGAAGCCGCACTTGAAGTAACAAAGGTTGGTGTAGTTGATGTTCCGATTCACCACATACGTGACAGTGTCGCCGACAGTCCTCTTGCGAAGCTCGTCAGCAACGAATCCGACCGCATCGATCTGATTGCCGCGAGCTTTGAACAGCGCCTCGACTTCCTCGGGGCTAGGTGCATCGCCTTCAAGCGAACGCTCCAGAATCTGGGTGAGATCACCAGCGCCGCCAATACCTTCGGGAGCCGATCCATCAACCCAGAGAGCATCGGGCCACTCCGCGGAGAGTCGATGAGTCGGTACCGGTGGTTCCATGTCTTTGCCCGGTGCCCACTCGTAACGGGGACGAACAGCTCCCGAGCCGTCCACCTGGTTGAGCCAGGTTGTGAAATCATCTTTGGATAAAACACGACGAGCGTCATCGATTTCGACACCGACCGGGAACGCCGATCGCTCTATCAGAAGATGATCGGACAAGGCCTCGCGCAGTTCACCGATTCGTTCGATACTCCAGTCGCGCAACAAGAGATCGGTAGCCCCTTCGTCGACGGCCCGTACTGCTTGAGGAACATCGTCGACGAAAACCGACACCGCTGTGCCCAGCCCGGGAAGCATTGCGATGAGTGCTGCTTCATTCACTCCGGACCGAGGTGCCCGGAGATATGGGGCGCGAGTCCGGGCCACCGCGTCAAGAATCTCTTCTCTAGCGCCTTCGGCGAGGACGGTGAGTCGCCACGGTGAGATGCCGGTCTCGGCATGTTCCAGAGCAGTAGCCGGCGGCAAGGCCCACGCTGCAGAGTTTTCGTTCCCAACGCTGGTGCCGACCACAAGAATTGTGCCGCTAGCGGCGGCTCGTAGGTCATCGTCGGACGGCGAGTCCATCTCAACGGCGGTTGTCCCTTCCCGACGCCGGCTCACCGCTGTGAGTTCCGCGAGCATTTCGGTAGGACGGACTCGGAGGTAGGTGATTCTCATGTGGCCCCCATCTTGGTTGGAATGGCCGCCAATCCGTCGTCATCGACGGCAGCACGTATGTCGTCAATGAGCAAGGGGTCGATCCATTCGTCATTGATGAATTCGGGATAAACCGGCAACCTTGGTCGCAAATCGAATCCGGCAGCAACGGTGCGACTTCGAAGCTCGTCGAGGTGAGGCCATGGCGCTTCCGGATTGACCCAATCGATGGTCAACGGTGAGACGCCGCCCCAATCGTTTATGCCGGCGTCGAGGTACATTTCGTAGGCATCAGTGAGATTCGGTGGTACCTGGACACTTGCCTCTGGTCCCATGATCCATCGAGCTATTGCAACCACCCGGGCAAACCAACGCGGTACCGGCTCGGCGGATCGGCGCATCGGGGTATCAGCCTTGGCTCGGAAATTTTGGATGATCACCTCTTGAATGGCACCGGTTTGATCGGCCAAGTCACGCAAAGCAAAAAGGGAATCGACAATCTCTGCTCGATTCTCTCCGATGCCAACGAGAATCCCAGTAGTGAACGGGACCTTCTGTCGTCCCGCGGATTCGATCGTCGCCACTCTCTTGGCCGGCTCTTTGGTGGCCGAGTTGTGATGGGCCATCCCAGGCTCGAGTAGCCGGCGAGAAATGTTCTCGAGCATCATCCCCATAGAAGGGTTGGTGGGTCGGAGCATCTGCATCGCGTCATCGTCGAGAAGACCCGGGTTGGCGTGTGGGAACAATCGAGTTTCTTCCCTGACCAGAGCCGACATCTCCGCCACATATTCGATTGTGGAGCTCAGTCCCCGCGCTTCCAGGAATTCGACAGCTTGCGGCCATCGCTTCTCGGGTCGATCACCCAAAGTGAACAATGCTTCGGTGCAGTCCGCTTCGTCTCCCGCCTTCGCCACAGCGAGTACTTCATGTGGCTCGAGATACATACCTCCAGCACCCGGTGGTTTGGCAAAGGTGCAATAAGTGCAGCGGTCGTTACACAAGGTTGTCAGAGGAATGAATACCTTTCGGCTGTAGGTGACCGTCCGACCCCGGCCCTCATCCCGAAGTGAAGCGGCATGTGCGAACAGTGGAGAGTCATCAATAGTGCCTTTGAGATAACGCAGGGCGAGCTCGGCCTCAGGAACGGGGTGGGCCATCTACGAGATTCCTGAGGAGCCGGCGCCAATCACACCACCATCAACCGGAATGATCGCTCCTGTCATCCAAGAAGATGCATCTGAGGCGAGAAAAGCAATCAGTTTCGCAACATCATCAGGCTCACCGACCCGCCCTAGGGGGTGCATCCGTGCAGTTGATTCCTCATCGACCAAAAGCGCTCCCGCGAGACGAGTCTTCACTACACCGGGAGCTACCGCGTTGACCCGAGTCTTGGGGGCCAGTTCCATGGCCAGCTGCTTCGTCATGTGAATCAGTCCAGCCTTCGAAATGTTGTAAGCACCCATAATCGGACTTGGCCGGAGTCCAGCAACCGATGCAACATTGACAACCGAACCACCATTTGCTCCCATCCAGGCGCGGTGGGTTGCACGCACCCAGAGCAGGGGCGCTCGCATGTTCACCGCCCACGTCTTGTCCAGCGCACCAAGGTCAACTTCCGTCAGCATCCCGGCTGCCGGATTGGTGCCTGCGTTGTTAACGAGAATGTCGACCGAGCCGAATCGCTCAACCGTGGCCGCGACTGCCTGGTCCGCAGCATCTTCGTCATCGGCTCTGGCTGCGAGCGCAAGAAGGCGGTCATCGCCGACACCCGCCGCGACCAGCTCGGATTTCGCCGCCTCAATGTTCTCAGGTTTCCGTGACGTGATGGCAACACCTGTTGCACCACTGTTGGCAAGCTCTAGCGCGGTTGCCCAGCCAATTCCTCGACTTCCCCCCGTGACCAGGGCGACCTTGCCCTCTACCGAAACTTCCATGGCACTCCTAGTTTTGAATTGCCGAAGATAGTTGCGATTTCAATGTCCGCCACGTTTCACGCCGCCGTACTTCATACGAGTGTCCGACATCGCAGCGGCCGGCTCATGGTCGTTACGCACTTCAGCATCGATGATCTCACCGGCGAACAGGGTGTGGGTCCCGAAGTCGCTGGCCTGTCGGACGACGCAGTCCATCCAGGCGATTGCCTCATCAAAGATAGGTGCACCAGAAGTCCCGGGGCGCACGGGACGACCGTTGAGAGTGTTTCCATCGCGAGTGGCAGGTTTGGAGAACTTGACAAATGTCCTCGTGTCTTCTGCTGACCAGAGGTTCACAGTGAACGACCCGCCCTCTTCGATCAGCCGATGAGTCACTGCCTTATTGTCGACTGCCACCCCAATCAGGACCGGTTCCATGGAAAGCTGAGTGATCCAGCTTGCAGTCATCGCGTTCCAGTCCTCGCCCGACGCCGATCCGATCAGGGCGAGTGCGTTTGGAATCTTCCAGGTGACCTTGTTGATGAGTTCGGCGTCCATGCGATCCTCTGAGCAGAGTCGGGCCGAGAACCCTAATGTTTTGGGAGTGCGGATCCTCATTGCCACAACCGGCGTGCTGCCCGCAACCCCCGTCGCTGATTTCTGCAGGCAGCTCATCGGAGATGACAGCAACGTCACTGTCATGACTGTGGTTCGCGTCCCCCACTCCTTCCTCGAATCGCTTGATGACGACATGCGTCGTTCGTTTCTCGACGACGCACCAGACAATTCGGCTGCAGCGGAGGAGAAAGCAGCTACCTATCTCGAGGAGAGAGGCCAGCGTGCCGTTGATCCAATATGTGCCGGACTTGCCGCGGTCGATATTGAATGTGACATCCGATTTGTTGAGGGGGACGACGCTGCCGACGCAATCATCAGTACCGCCCAAGATGTCGAAGCGGAAATGGTGATCATGGGCGCAACCCGACGTCTTTTCACCGAAGAGGCTTGGCGCAGCGTGTCGGCTCGTGTCATGGTCAACTCACACCTTCCAGTTCTCCTGGTGCCCGGCCCACGTCTCGAGGACACGATGGAGATGCCGATCATCGAGGTCTAGACGCCCTTGACTGCGGTCTCGGGCTTTCTTGTCACACCCTCGTCGTACCTTGTCGAGTATGGACTTGACGACCTCGGAATGGTGCGAACACAAGCCAGTGTGGGTGGATCACATTGCAGTTGCCTCATGTGAGGACTGTGCCCGCATCGATTGGTTCTCCGACAGCGGACCAGTCGACACCGCAGAGGCGATGGCGGCGCTATTTGGCACCTACGACCTGGTGGGGCCGCTCGACGCCCTCGGAGCTCCCGCCCCGAGAGTGCTCGCCTACGCCCCGCCCAACTCCCGGAAACGCAAACATCTCGATGCGCTCCCCAAACACGTCTGGCTCAAAGCAGGCCCACAACTCTGGATGTCACATGACGGGGAGGTTCTGTTGTTGGCGACCACTCAGCCGATGTTGTTCGAAAACCTGACGCGAGGCGCCTAGCTAGGCGCCGATCTTCTCGAACTGGGTTTCGTACAACTCCGCATAGAGACCCGCCTGCGCCAGCAGACTCTCGTGGGTTCCCCGTTCGACGATTCGACCCTCGTCGATGACCAGGATCTGATCCGCTTTGCGCACAGTTGAGAGCCGATGTGCAATGACAAGCGAAGTCCTGCCCTGGAGCAGAGTCTCCAACGCTTCCTGGATCAAGGACTCGGACCTCGAATCGAGATGTGATGTCGCCTCGTCGAGGATGAGAACGCGCGGGTCTTTCAAAAGAACTCTGGCGATGGCCATCCTCTGTTTTTCGCCGCCGGAGAGGCGGTAACCGCGCTCCCCCACAACCGTCTCGTAGCCGTCAGGAAGCTTGTCGATCATGTCGTGAATGTTGGCGGCGCGAGCCGCCTCGACCAGCTCCTCGAGCTTCGCCTCGGGACGGGCGTAGCGAAGATTTGCAGCAATTGTGTCGTGGAATAGATAGGTCTCCTGGGTCACCACCCCGATCGTTGAGGCCAATTCCTTCAGGTCGACATCTCTGACATCCTTACCGTCAATCATCACCGAGCCCGAGGTGACGTCGTAGAGCCGCGGCACGAGATAAGAAATCGTGGTCTTCCCGGCACCCGAGGGTCCAACAAGGGCTACGAGGGTTCCGGGCTCAACCGTGAAATTCAAGCCTTCCAAGGCCCAATCTCTACTCGACCCCTGAGTCACAGCATGGTCCTCGGCTGTGGCATGCCAGCTGAAGCGTTTCACTGCCTCGAGACCCTCGCGCCCATCCGACTGATATCTGAACGACACGTCTGCCAATTCCACAAGCCCCTCAGCAGGCGTCAACGGCACAGGAACCAGCGGTGCAGGGATGTCGGTTTCGAGGTCGAGAACCTCAAACACCCTTTCGAACGAGACAAGGGAAGTGGCGAATTCCACCCGCGAGTTGGAAATCGCCGAAAGAGGGCCGTAGAGCTGATTCAGCAGCGTCGCGAACATGACAATTGTCCCCAAGGTGATCGCCTCGTTGATCACCATGAGCCCGCCCACCCAGAAAACCGCCGCAGTCCCGACTGCTGAGACCAGGCCAAGTGCAGCGAAGAACCTCCGGCCGACCATGGCGCGGCGGATTCCGTAGTCGCGAACAAGCGCTGCTTGTTCGGCGAATCTCGTCTGCTCCTCATCCCACCGCCCGAAGAGCCGGACCAGGAGTGCGCCACTTACATTGAACGACTCCTGAAGGATCCCCGACATTTTGGCTTCATGTTCCATTTGCTGGGTGGTCACCCGCCGCAGAACCTTGGCGACCCGTCGAGCCGGAATGACAAATAGCGGCATTGCGGCCACAGCGAGAAGAGTCAACCTCCAGTCGGCCTGCACCATGACAACGATGATCACTGCTACCGAGATCACATTGGAAACGATCGTCACGAAGGTCCCGGTGATCGCCTGCTGAGCACCTACCACATCGGAGTTGAGTCGATTCATCAACTCGCCAGTTTTTGTTGCCGTGAAAAACCTCAGCGACATCCTCTGCAGATGGGCAAACAGCTCCTGGCGAAGGTCGAAAATGATGCCTTCTCCGACTCGGGAGGAAAACCAGCGCTGCACCACTCCAACCAAGGCATTTATTAGTGGCACCATGACCATCCCAATCCCGAGGAACGTCAGCTGCCGTACGTCCTTTTCAGGAATCGCCTCGTCGACGAGGCGGCGGATCAGCAGTGCCGGCACCACCGAGAGACTCGATATGACGATGATCGTGGCCAGCATGCCCACAAGACCCGTCTTGTACGGGCGTCCATAGCTCCAGACGCGTTTGAGAAGGACACGGTCTATGTCAGGCCGGTCTTGCTCCTCGTCGTATTTGAGATAGCTCCACCAGCCGCCGGAATGAAAAATGGGGTTCTCCTGGCGGGGAGACTGAGCCTAGGAGGTGGTGCGGCCTAGGTCGGCGAGGCGAACAGACTCAGCAGTCATTCCCAACAGAGCCTCGAAAGGCACATACGGTCGGCCAAACATCTCGTATCGATAGTCCCCCTCAAACCACACCAACGTTATGCCCTGATTCGAAGTGAGACTCCACACGGTGCGATCGGACACGTTGAAGATCTCACAGCTGTTCGTGGTTGGGTCGGCAAAGCGGGCACAAGAGGGATCCTCGCCCGACTGTGCAATCTCGGTTGCCGTCTCTTTGTCGTTGGCGACCTGAAGAATCGCGATTTGAGCCACCGATCTCGACCGGGAGTACGGCTCCGCCGACCAAATCCCGAAGGCCGCGCTTGGATCATCGGAGAGTTGGCCAGAGTTTTCGATCACGAGTTGGGAGGTGACCCACTCAGCGCCGTATGGAACGCGTGCGGGAAAATGCACTTCAGGCAACATTGTTGAGATCTCGGCGCGGCTGGCCTGAATGAACCGGTCCCCTTCCCTACGGGCGAATACTTCGCTGATCAGCTGCACAGGATCGAAGAGATTCTGGGTGACGATCTCATCGTTGGACCAGAGAAGCTTCTCCACGCCAACTGCGACCGGGACGGTGACGACTACAGCGCTTGTTGTGGTCACTTCCGGTTCGTTGATCCACTCGGAGCTGCGTTGACCGATCGACCCGAGTGGCGTATCGCCACATGCTGCGACCACCATCACCATGATGATCACACTGACAATCCGAACCCTCAGCCACGACAAGACTTTTACCATTCACCCCTCATCCTGATCTCAACGAGTGGACGACCTCGGTTCGTTCCTGAGAGGTGATCCACCGACTGACATTCTCGCCTACTTATCCTTCAGAACGTGAATCACTTCATACTTATCGATCAGGCCTTTCCCAAACCGGCTGCAATGGACGTCGCGATGAGTCATTCAATCTTGCGCGCCGTCTCCAGGGGTGAGTTGGGAGGAGTCTTTCGACTCCATGTCCCCGGGTCGGTGGTTGCCTTTGGACGATCAGATCGCCGAAGACCCGGGTACCCGCAGGCGGTCCGGGCCGCCGAGGCCCACGGTTTCGCCGCCGTGGAGCGTCTTGCCGGAGGTCGTGCCGCAGTTTTTCACGAACAGACCCTGGCGTTCTCGTGGACGGTGCCAGACCCCGAGCCCCAGGAGAGAACCATCCAGCGGTTCAAGGTCATTTCGTCTCTCATGGCCGAGGCGTTCAGGACCCTTGGCGTCGACGCCAGAGTTGGCAAGATTCCTGGTGAATACTGCCCCGGCGAATATTCGGTCAATCTCGCCGGCAGGACCAAGGTTATGGGTGTCGGTCAAAGAGTGGTCCGCGGTGCGGCACATGTTGGTGGCGTCGTCGTGGTCAACGATGCTCTCCGAATCCGCGACGTGCTGGTCCCCGTATATCGAGCGCTTGGCTTGGATTGGGATCCGCGCACCACCGGTGCCATCTCCGATCGTGCCCCCGGTGTCGATACCGATGCAGTGGCGAAGGCCATTGTCGAATCGTTTGCGCAGCGATTCGACCTTTCAAAAGGCGAATTACCCGAGACCGTCGTCTCCAGGGCCGAAGAATTCCTTTCGTCCCATCTTCCTGAGGTCGCGTGATGAACGTTCGCCTGATGAAGATCCTGGTGTTGAACGGTCCCAATCTGAATCTCCTTGGGACTAGAGAACCTGATGTTTACGGCACTGAGACCCTCGCTGACCTAGACCGAATGGTGACCCACTGGGGGTCAGACATGGGTGTTGAGGTCGAGACGCTTCAGACCAATCACGAGGGCGAGCTGATCGACCAAATCCAGCGCAGCGATATCGACGGCATCGTCATCAACCCGGCGGCCTACACCCACACCTCCCGGGCGATACCTGAAGCCATCAGCGGAGTGGACCACCCTGTGGTCGAAGTGCATATATCCAATATCAAGGAACGAGAAGCATGGAGGGCCACGTCGCTGGTGTCGGAAGTGTGCAGCACCACTATCTACGGCCGCGGTCTGATTGGCTACCAGCATGGCCTCCGACACCTGGTCAACCGTGAAGCCTTCCTCTACGAGACCGTTCGATATGGCCCTGAAGTCGACCATGTCGGCGATGTGAGAGTCGGAGGGGACACGCTTGCGATCCTGATTCACGGAGGCTTCTGGCGGCACGAGTGGACAAGAGACACCATGGAATCTCTGGCAGTCGACCTGACACTGAGCGGGGTCTCGACCTGGAATATCGAATATCGCCGTCTGGGCGCAGGTGGCGGCTGGCCGGTCACGCCCGAAGACGTTCTCCTCGCTCTCGACCATGTTCCACAGCTGGGAGTGAGTCCATCGCGTGTTGTCGTTGTCGGCCACTCCGCCGGTGGGCATTTGGCCATGTGGGCAGCGTGGCGCTCCTCGACCGACATTGACCAGATCGTCGCACTCGCACCGATGGTCGACCTGGAACGACACGCTCGATCCCAGATGTATGGAGCCGACGAAGCACAGACGCTGCTCGACGGTGGCGCGCCCCGTCGAATCAGCGCGGGCGATGTGCCGACGCTGCTCGTGCATGGTGAGTCCGACCGTCATGTTCCAATTGGCCACTCCGCCGATTTGGCCCGGGAGGAGGGGCTCGAACTGCTCACCACCTCAACAGGTCACTTCGAAATGCTCGACCCCAGTCATGAAAGTTGGGAAAAAACTCGAGGAATTATCACCGGCTGACCACTCAGCCTGGGGATTCGGCTCGACATAGATATCCACAGCCCGGTATGGTTCCGGCTCCCTCGGGGCGGGTGCTGGCCCGCCATGGAGTCACCCTTACATGCGTTCAAGACGCTTCTCATTTGCGATCGGCTGGACGGCAGTAATCCTTCTGGCCATTGTCGGCCTTGCCGCATTCGGCAGCCCCGATCCGACCACCGAAGAGGTGCGGGTTGAAGCTGCCGCTGCTTCGATAGGTCACACGACAGGTGCCTACGCGGGAGTCGCGTTCGCCTTTGCGCCTGCCAATCAGTCAACCCAAGCGGTGACGCCTGTGGATACTGCTGCGACATCCGACTCAGCTCTGCCGCCAGATACCGACGAACTCACAACCGCGGCCAACACCGAAGAAAGCGAAGCCGACTCGTCTGCAAGCACTACCGCTTCACCGACCTCGGGGTGGCTGTCTGAAGTTGAGGTGCGTGCGTTGGTCAGCCTCTATTTCGAACCGAAAGATGTGAACCAGGCGGTCAGGGTCGCCTGGTGTGAGTCCCGCTTCGATCCCGACTCCATTGATCGCCGAACCGGCGGTTCGGGTCTCTTCCACCATCTTCCCCGCTACTGGGAAGAACGGGCGTCCAACTCAGGATTTGCAGGGACCGATCCAAACAACGCCGAGGCCTCGACGGCCGCTGCAGCGTGGGCTGTGTACAACGGTGGTGGCTGGGAGATATTCGCCTGTAGGGGTTAAGAGTCTGAGTCAGCGGCCAGTTGCGCCAAACTCGCCAGGGCTCCCATCTCCTGGAGGACCTTCTCGGTTGACGCTCTGAAATCATCGTCGTACGACTCAGGGACCATCGAGAAAAAGTCAACTGCCAGACGAACCGCGGTGTATGGCTCATTCATCTCGGACAAGGCGCGGCGAGCCCCTTCAGACGATCTCTCTTGCACCGCGATCGCCCAATTGGCGATGGAACTGATGGTTGGAGCACAGGTTGACGTTGCCAACTCGTCACTCTTCTCGATGAGTGATTCGACCTCATCCCAGTCACCCATCGCCACCGCCAGGGGGAGTCGGGCGCGGATCCAGTAGACCTGATGGGCCGGTGCCCTCAAGGCCTGTGCATTGTGGAGAAGTTGCAAAGCGTGCTCCATGTCAATGAACGGGCGGACCCTCTCAACCATCTGCAGCTCGACAACGGAAATCCGCTCTTTGTCGGGAAGAGCTGACTGAAAGAACCGCAAAACGTCGGACGCTTCTTCTTCAAAGCCTCGCTCAAACAATGCGAGAATCCGTCCCATTAACGCCCCGCCTCCGAAGTCGCATAGAAACCCACCGTCGGAATTGATGAGCTCTAGCAATGCCTCCGAACCGTCGAGGATCTCGGCGAACTCGCCTTTGGGAACCATGTAGGCCGTTGAAGCTCGAATGCCATGAATCCGCTGATGAACAGCCAGCGACTTTGCATCCTCCAATGCAACCTGTCCCGCCTCGCGCGAGTCCTCATAACGACCGATCTCGGTCAAGGAGATCGCTGCTGTCACCAACATCTCGTGTGCTTGGCGACGATCGGTCATCGCCGACCCAAGGTCCACCATGCGGTCCGCCAGGTCGCCGAGCTCACAGAAACCCTCCTCCCTCAACAACATCTCATATGCGTCGAGGGCATGGGAAAGCAGATTCTGAGA
Organism: uncultured Acidimicrobiia bacterium; assembly: GCA_964195235.1. Lineage (GTDB taxonomy): Bacteria > Actinomycetota > Acidimicrobiia > Spongiisociales > ZC4RG35 > CAXMPK01. The sequence continues at coordinate 73,857 of CAXMOW010000005.1, forward strand.
GCCGAACTTCTCAGAAATCGCTATGGCCCGCTCCGCATCCGCCTTCCCTTGTTCCGAAGTCCAATCGGTAAGGTGCCGCCGAGCCCAAATCGACCTGCCGGTGAGTAAGGCCGCCAGTTCTAGCGGGTCTTCCTGGTCACCGATTTCATCCAGCCGACTTTCCAGACCCTGAACCGCCTCAGATTTCCAGTCCTCACCGCTGAACGCACCGCTATAGCGAGCCCACAGCAGCGTTGCTTCAACAAACATTGCAGAAATCTCTTTCTCGTCACCGGCCCGGCGAGCAGCAGCGATCGCATCGACATAGACCGGCCAGGCCTCATCCACACGCGCCGCGGCGTGGTAAGAGGCGGATTTGAGTTTTAGGGCGGCCAATTGCTCCAGATCGGTCGAAGCGAGTGCAAAGGCTCGGTCTGCATAGCCCACCGCCTGGTCGATCGAGAAACGGCGGAGGGCAAGCTTTCCCGCCTCCACCAAAGCCTCTAGAGCCTTCAATCGCACTTCTTCGCCCCGTGCAGGATCGTCCCTCCACGCCATACGGGCCACGTCGGGCTGTGCCGCTGCGCCATAATGATGTGCAACCACCTCGATGAACTCGTCACGACGGTCCGAGGCGAGCTCGTCGGTCCAGTCAGCAACCACAGCATGCGTCGTGGCCACACGTCTCATCGGAATCGACTGATAGGCCACATCGCACATGAGTCCATGTTTAAAACTCATCTCGCGCTGACCAGGCAAAGAGGAGACCGGTCTCGTGACCACGAACCCGCCGCGCTCCAGCGTCGCGATCGAAGTTGCGACATCTGAATCCCGAATTCGCTCGAGGAGGACGGGCCAGAACACTTCGCCGATCACGGAGGCATCCTGAAGAACCTCGCGGTCGATCGGGGCCAACTGGTCGATCCGAGCGGCCAGCAAGGATCGTGCTGAGTCAGGTACGGGACCCGGGCCGGCGTCGGCTTTCGTCAGACCCTCTTCCGTTACGTGCCGAGCCAACTCTTCGGCA
>CAXMOW010000006.1:0-410 GCA_964195235.1 uncultured Acidimicrobiia bacterium
GACCAACGGGGACGGCGATGTTGTTCCCTGAGATCGTGTTGAGAGCTTCTTCGGCCCCGGATCCCTGCACAAGAAAATTTGACATTGAAGAGAGGTCCAACAGGGCGACTCCGTTCCGGACTGCATCGTGTTCGGCAGCATGAAACTCGAACCAGTGTTTACGTCCGTAAGACAACCCTGCGCCGTCTGGGGCTGGTGAGCCGAACCAGGCGGGGCTCTCCCATCCAGCTGATTCGGAGAAATGAGCTCCGGCCGTCTCAAGTTGATCATGAACCGGTGACCGCCGCACGTTGCGTGCGGTTGTGGGCGGCGAGTGTGGCCATGAGCCGGTTGAGTGGAGTCGCCCAAGCAACTCAACACTGCGCTCTGCCAGATACGACCGGTTCTGTTGGACAGGTGACAACCGAGCG
>CAXMOW010000006.1:420-74481 GCA_964195235.1 uncultured Acidimicrobiia bacterium
TCATACCGGCGGCAACGAAGAAGGTTGTCAGCTCGGGAGCCTCACCAATCAAAAATCCGTTGTCCGGTGTGAAACTCTCTGGCCCGGTGAAAAGCTTCCGAACTCCCACCTGTTCGAGTGCTGGCAGGATCTCCATCGCATTTTCGAGGAACGGGGCCAGTCGGTCCCAGTTGCTGGGGATCTCACCGAAGCTGAAGTCGGCGGGGACTTCATCCAGCGACCACGGTGCCGAAACCGGTTCAAAGAGGCCCACCATCAGGCCACCCGTCTCTTCCCGGTAGTAGGCGAAGCGATCTGGATCCTCGAAAATCGGAAGGTCAGGGGTCACGCCATCGAAAGGCTCGCTGATCAGATATGCATGCTCAATGGCTTGAAGTGGAACGGAAACGCCAGCGAGAGCTCCTAGTTGTTTGGCCCATATGCCGGCGCAATTCACCACGAACTCGGCCTCGATTTCGCCGTGATCTGAGAGCACGCCGGTAACACGATCACCGGCTCGAGTAAACCCGGTGACAGTGACCCCTTCAAACACTTTCGCACCTCCAAGGCGCGCCCCTTTCGCCAGCGACATGGCGACGTTCGCCGGGTCAGCTCGGCCTTCGTTGGCGGTATGGAAGCCCGTCAAAACGTCTGTCGTATCGATGAGCGGCCAGATGTCTGCGACTTCTTTTGGGGAAATCTCCTCGCGCTCGATCCCCATCACTGCCATGAAGTCGGCCTCTCTGTGGAGCTTGTGCGCACGTTCGGGGTTGCTCGCGGTCTGGAGGTAGCCCACTGGACGGAACCCGGTGGAAAGACCAGTTTCCTCCTCGAGAGTTTCGTATAGGTCCCTGGAGTACTTCGCCATCCACGCCAGAGTTTCGGTGGTCATGCCTCCAGAAACGACGAGTCCGGCAGCATGCCAGGTGGTGCCGGATGTGAGCTGGTGCCGCTCGAGGATGACCACATCACTCCAGCCGAGCTTGGTGAGGTGATAGGCCACACTTGCCCCAATGACCCCTCCACCGACGATCACCACACGCGCTCTTGTGGGGAATCCGCCGGCCGACGTCACGTCGTCGGCCATGCTCTTCAAGGGGCTCATCAAGCCACGGTATAAGTTGTTGGACGGATGCGCAATTAGCTGGGTAAGGTGAATACGTGGCGTCTTTCAATCACCGTTCCAGTGGTGGAGCAGAGCCTGTGTCTCTCGTCGAAGAGCCGCCGTTCAAATCTGTAGACCAGCATTTGTGTGCCGCGTCTCTCCACATCACCAACTACGATCGAGATCTATGACCGGGAAGAGGTCCGCTGTGAGTCTTCACAGTGTCACCAAGCGTTTTGGCGAAGACGTGGTCGCCGTCGATGATGTCGACCTTCAAATCCAAGACGGAGAATTTTTCTCTCTGTTGGGACCGTCAGGATGTGGAAAGACCACCACACTTCGGATGATCGCTGGGTTGGAGTTTCCAACTGAAGGGAGTGTTCGGATCTTCGACGAGGAGATGGGTCTGCGACCGCCGAACAAGCGGCCGGTCAACACCGTCTTTCAGTCATATGCCCTCTTTCCTCACATGAATGTCGCCGGCAACGTCGGCTTCGGACTGCGAATGCAAAAGATGGACGAAGCAGAAGTAGTCCGCCGGGTTGGTGAAGCGATCGACCTCGTCCGACTCAGCGGTTTGGAGAAGCGGTCACCCAAAGCACTGTCCGGCGGTCAACAGCAACGAGTGGCGCTCGCCCGCGCGCTGGTCAACAGGCCAAAGGTGTTGCTTCTCGACGAGCCACTGGGTGCTCTGGACCTCAAGCTCCGTCAGACGATGCAGCTCGAGCTCAAAGATATCCAGCATGAGGTGGGAATCACCTTCGTCTACGTGACCCATGACCAGGGTGAGGCCCTGACGATGTCCGATCGCATAGCAGTCATGGAAGAAGGCCGACTGGCCCAGGTCGGGTCTGCAGAGGATGTCTATGAGTCCCCGAAGAATCTGTTTGTCGCCGGGTTCGTTGGAGAGATGTGTCACCTCGACGCGGTGGTGGTCGATTCTGGATCGGTGCGACTCAATGGGGGCGAGTTGCTTCGGGCCCGCACTTCCGCACCTAACGGCACGGCTGTAACCCTCACCGTTCGACCGGAGAAGCTTCACTTGTATTCGAGTACTGCCGAAGCGCCACCTGATCGGAATGCCATCAAAGGCTCCGTTGTCCGAAAGACATTCTTCGGCGAGTCGATGGAGTATGAGATTCAGATCGGAGCGTCAGGGTCAGTAGAGGCCCGTGTCGAGAACGTGCCGAGCATGCACAGGTGGGAAGTAGGTGACCAAGTCATTGTTGACTTTCACCCCGAGGCAGCCATGGCTCTGACCGAATGACGCTTCTAGACGAACGCGAAATGGTTGAACAAGAGGAAGCAGTCAACCCGCGTCTGGAAAAACGAGCACGAAGAGCAGAGTCCTGGCGCGGATTCTTCCATGCCGCGCCGGCATACGTCTATCTGACTTTTTTCTTCACCCTCCCGCTAATAGTCGTCTACGTCTTCTCGTTCGCTAGCCGCAGCAACACGGGCAAGCCACTGCTCCAGGACTGGAATCTCGACTCCTGGTCGAAGCTGACGGAGCCGCTATTCAGAGAAATCGCGTTGCGGTCTCTGTGGTTGGCAATCCTCAACACGGCACTCTGTCTTCTCATCGGATATCCCTTCGCCTATTGGATCGCCACGAGGGCATCCCAGCGCACTCGAACCCTTCTTTTGGTCGCGGTTCTGATCCCGTTCTGGTCGAACTTCCTGATTCGCACCTATGCATGGAGGATGCTGCTCGACTCCGACGGAATGATCACTCGACTCGGCGAGTGGACGGGTCTTTGGGGTCAGTTGCTGTTCACGCCGACCGCGGTGTTTATCGGTCTCCTCTATGGATATCTGCCATTCGTGGTACTGCCTCTGTACGCAGCGATCGAGAGGCTCGACTGGACGCTGGTGGAGGCTGGACGAGACCTCTACGCCTCTGGTAGCGCTGCGTTCCGCAAGATCACGCTTCCATTGTCAAAACCCGGGATTGTGGCCGGATCGATTCTCGTGTTCATCCCAAGTCTCGGAGCGTATGTGACTCCGGACATCCTCGGTGGGGCGAAGACGACCCTCCTCGGGAATTACATCGTCACCCAATTCACTGCGGCCAGAAACTGGCCATTCGGCTCCGCAATGTCAGGTGCAATCCTGATCATCATGCTGGTCGCGACGATTCTCTACTTCCGAACGGATACGAGGACGATATGACCCTCCATCAGGGTGCGGCCGCACGGCCATGGGTAGATCGTGTTCTTGCCATCAACGGATGGGTGATTTTTGTCTTCCTCTACGCGCCAATCTTGATGGTCGTCGTCTTCTCGTTCTCCGCCAGTCCGAATGTTGGTAGGTGGGGCGGATTCACTCTTGCCTGGTATGACCGCATGCTGGGCAACGAGCTGCTGATGAGCTCGCTTCGCAACTCGGTAATCGTTGCTCTTGTTTCGACTGTCGTTGCCACCATTCTCGGCACTGCCGCTGCCCTCGCGTTAGCCCGTTACAAGAGGTGGGTTGGTCGGGGGACCTTCGATGCGATTGTCTATCTACCGATCATCATTCCCGACGTGACGATGGCAGTGATGCTCCTCCTTTGGTTCACTTCGATTGGCGTGGGCCTTGGTCTGGGGAGTATCACCCTCTCTCATATAGCGTTCAACATCTCGTTCGTAGCCATCGTGGTGAGAGCCAGGCTGGCCAATATGGATCCTGCGATGGAAGAGGCAGCAGCCGATCTCTATGCGGACCGATGGCAGGCATTTCGTAAAGTGACATTTCCACTGATCATGCCCGGCGTTCTCGGCGGTGGCCTTCTGGCACTGACGCTTTCCCTTGATGACGTAGTCATCACCAGCTTCGTCCAAGGCCCCGGTTCGACGACTCTCCCCGTTTACGTGTTTGGGCTAATCAAACGTTCAGTTACACCAGAAATCAATGCTGTGTCGACGCTGATGATGGTCATGTCGGTCGGGTTGGTCCTGACCTCGCTCATGTTCCAGACTCGCGCCGACAGGAAAAATAGACAATAAAGGAGAAGAAATTCATGAAGCGACTATTGGGAATTATCGTGGTGCTGGCCCTTGTGGTGGCCGCATGCGGTGGCTCGGAGACGGACGTTCAAGGATTGGCCGACGGCTGCGAGGTGGGCGAAACCGATGGCGACCTAAACCTGTACAACTGGACGGCGTATTTACCGACCGGGCTGGATGCGGAAGATGCCGGTGTCGTCGACTTCATCGTTGAGTTCGAGGACCGTTATCCCGACGTCAACGTCGTGTATACGCAATACGACTCGAATGAGGCGATGCTGGCACAGGTCGACGCCGGAGCCTCATATGACCTTGTCGTTCCATCGGACTACATGGTCTCGATCATGAAAGGGTCCGACCTGTTGGTGAAGCTCAATCACGACGCCATTCCCGGGATGGCCAACCTCGACCCGTCCTTTAGCGACCCAGGCTACGACGCGGGCAACGAGTACTCGGTTCCCTACCAGTGGGGGACCACGGGGATCGGCTTCAACTATGACTACCTGGACGACAGCGAAGGAATGTCATGGGCTGTGATCTTCGAGCCGGATGAGAACGCGGAGTATCTGGGCAGGATTTCCTTCCTGGACGACACTCGAGAAACCCTGGGCGCTGCCCTCAAGTATCTCGGCTACTCACTCAACACCACCAACCAGGACGAGCTCGACGAGGCATCCGCCCTGATCAAGGCGGCCAAGGACGACATCGCCGCCTTCGACTCGAGCAGCTATTGGACGCTGCTGACAAATGGTGACACCCATGTCGCCATGGGTTGGAACGGCGACTTCCTGGCAGAGTACGACGGTATCTCAACCGACGACTTCGACGCCTATGAGCAGTACGGGTATGCGATACCAACAGAGGGCGCGGCGGCCTGGGTTGACACGATGGCGATCCCGACCACGGCTGAACATCCGTGCACGGCACATGCGTTCATGGACATGGTGCTCGAGCCTTTCATGGGCGGCGAGTTGACCAACTACAACTACTACGCAAGCCCGAACCTTGCAGCAGAAGAGTTCATCTATGAGGACATCCTCACCTGGGAAGCGGTCTATCCGTCTGAGGAGACGATGGCTTCGCTTGAGTTCTTCGAGGACTTAGGTGACTTCGAGATCAACTACGCAGACGCTTTCGCTGCGGCCAAGAGTTGACGTCCTAAGGGACTCAAGTCCCGATCGATAGAAGGAAGGGGCCGGTCAACGACCGGCCCCTTCTATTGGTCAGACTCTGTTCTCCGTCAGGTAGTGGCTAAGCCGACCGGCGGCGGCCTGGCCGGATTCGATCGCACCGTCGATAGACCCGGATCCGAGGGTGTGCTCACCAGCAAAAACCAGCTTTCCGGTTTGTTCAAACACCTCGAGGAAGACTTCGTCACCGGGAGCCAAGGCGGAGTAGCAACCCTGCGACCACTCCTCCTTCCCCCAGTCGATGAACTCGGGTGCATCGATGAGGCCAACTTCCGGAAGTGCTGTGCCTATCTGATCCGGCCAGTCGTTCCGTACTGCGGAGATGGCTGATTTCGTGCCCGCAAACGCAGTCACGGTTTTTCTCGCTGCCGCACTTTCGCCGGCGCCCGTCCAACACCACCAGGTGGCATCTCTATGCTGCAAGGCAACCAGCGGAGGCTCGACTTCCGTGGGCAAGGCGAGTTTCGCTGCTGTGCCCATGGTCAACTTTTTCAATGAATCCAACATCACATCATTGAGAGGTGGTTCGAATCGAAGCCGAGAAATCAGAGGAAGTGGAACAGCGACAACAGCAGCTTCGGCTTCGAACAAGTGACCACCGCTTGCAACGGACACGCCTGAGTCGATCGCAGTGATGCCTTCTATCGGATGTCCGAGACGTACGTCAATCAATCGATCTGCAATCGCCTCTGCAAGAGCTTGGTTGCCGCCTTCGACCCTCAAATAGGTCGTTTCACCGAGTCCAAAGTCGCCAACAACCTCAGAGACCCCGATCCGATTGGCAGCGACTCCCGCCGAGCCTTCTATCCGGTTTCTCAGCACCTTGAACGCATCTGATCCATCATCGACCCGTTCGAACAGATCGGCGGCAGTCATGGCGCCCTCTTCGTCGTCCGACAGGTCTGCGATTGCCTGGTTCACGAGCGACGCCACTCGGCGATGTTCTGCACCAGAGATCGGCCCCGACCCGGCGAGATCTCGTCTTGAAAAGTCGACGCCGACCGCGCTCATCGGCACTCCAAGTTCTTCGGCGAGGTTGAGGGCGAAGAGTTGGTCGACACTGATCCACTCTCCACCCAGTTCAGCCAACTCACCGTTGGCCAGCGTCACAGAGTGAACACGACCGCCGACTCTTTCGCGGGCCTCGAAAACAGCAACCTCGTGACCGTCTTGATTCAATCGCAGGGCGGCCGTCAGACCGGCGAAACCCGCCCCCACAACAGCGATTTGCGCCACCTGTCTAGCTGCTCCTGGAGAGATCGCCGAGAATCTGGGTGGCAGCAAGTCTGCCCGGCCCGCCCATCACACACCCGCCGGGATGGGTACCGGAGCCGCATTGGTAGTACCCCGAGATAGGCGTCCGATATTGATTCCAACCCGGGGCTGGTCGGAAGAGAAACATCTGGGGTGCGAGAAATTCCCCTCCGTAGATGTTGCCTTCGGTCAAACCGGTCCTCCGTTCGATGTCGAGCGGGGTCACGACCTCACGATGCAAGACGAGATCGCCGAATCCGGGAAAGAACCTCTCGATTGTCGCTTGGACAACGTCCCCAAGGTTCTCTCGTTCCGTGTCCCAATCACTCCCCTTCAACTCATATGGGGTGTACTGAACGAAGTTCGACATCACATGTTTGCCGGCAGGCGCCATGTCACGATCAATCGTTGATTGAACACACGAGTCGAGATACGGCTGTTGTGAGAACCATCCATATTTTGCATCATCGAAGGCCCGTTCCAGGTAGTCGATAGTGGGGCCCATGTTGATGAATCCCCGAAACGGATCCTCTCCGCGATCGGCCAACGCAGGAAAGTTGGGAAGACCGTCCAGGGCGAAATTCACCTTTGATGAAGTGCCTTGAAAACGCATCCTCTCAATGGAGTCGACTAGCTCAGTTGGAAGTTCCCTGGGTTCGACAAGCTGCAAGAACGTTCGTCGTGGATCAAGCGAGCTGACAACGACGTCGGCATCGATCTCCCTTCCATCTTTGAGGGCGATTCCCGTCGTCTTGCCATTACTCGTGATCACATGGGACACATCCGTCCCTGTCGCAATCTCGGCACCAAACCCGGCAGCGGCCCTGGCAAGCACCTGAGTGAACCCCCCGGTGCCCCCCTTGTGAAAGGACCATGCTCCCTGATCCCCGTCATGCTCTCCGATGGACATGTAGAGCATGACAAGCCCGGATCCCTGTGACCTCGGACCTACCTTCGATCCGATGATTCCGGCACTCGCGATTGCGGCTTTGAGGATCTCGCTTTCGAAATAGTCATCGAGAAAATCGGCCGCACTGCCGGTGAGAAGACGCATTCCGTTTTGGAGCACTCGCGGAGGCAGGCTCCGAACATGCTGGGCGAGGGCTGCCATCCGCAACAACTCCTCGGGGTCGGTACTTGTGACGTCGGGAGGGATGGCGTCAAGAAGCGGGCGAACCGCCTGAACCACCATCGCCACATCATGAGAAAACTGCTCAAAGGCGTCGGCGTCGTGTTTGGAATGACGTCTGATTTCCGCGATATTCTGTTGTTCGTCCTGACCGAAGAGGAGATAGTCACCGTTCTCCATAGGAGTCAGATTTGATTCCATCAGGAGCGGCATAAACCCGTACTTCACCAGTTCGAGCTCCTGGACAATCTGCGGTCGGAGTTGGCTGAGCGCATATGAGAAAGTGGTGAACTGAAAACCCGGGTACAGCTCCTCGGTGATCGCAGCGCCCCCCACGATTTCGTGTCGCTCGAGGATCAGTGTCCGCAGACCGGCCTTGGCAAGATATGCACCGTTGATCAGACCGTTGTGCCCACCACCGATGACGACGGCGTCGTATTCGCTTTGCTGTTTGCTCATATCGAAATCCTCACGCAGTCCTGTGGGCTGGGTCATAGAACGGCATCTTGGTGACTACAGCCTTGATGTAGTGGAGCACATGATCGATCGTTACCTCGAAGTCGACCTCACTTCCGAGAGCGGAGAACTCCGGTAGGACCTGGGCGATGGCGATGTGACGTTGCGCCATCGGGGAGTACATGAAACTGGTGGCGAAACCGGCTCGCTTCTGCTCCTTGTCGAATAGGGGTATTTCTTCAGCAACTGGTGTGTGATCCTTTGGCGGCACGTGACCAGCCTGCGAGTAGTGCTCGTCCCAATCCGCCCAGTCAATGGTCAAGCCGACAAGCCGCCTTCGACCACTCCCATCGAGGTCTCGCCGGATCGCCTCACGACCAATAAATGGACGCTGGGTTTTGCCGATGTCTTTGAACATCCACCGAAGCCCGAGTTCGCCAGGTGTTGAACTTGCACCATCGGTCCACGCATATCGACTCGATCCGAAGTCAGCGCCAATCAACAGCAGTCCGGCTTCCAGTCGAGTCATAACTAGGGCCGTTTCCCCAAATGGCATTAGCCCGTGGTCGACACCAATTTCGAACCGGCCGTCCCCGACGTCGAGTGCGTCTTCGGAGTCGACCCAAAGTTCGTAGCCGAGATCCCCGGTGAACCCAGTCCGGGAAACCGCGATCGGTGACCCGTTGAACTTCGTCTCAATCACATCGAAGGGTCGAAGCTCGGCGATTTCGGGGGCAATTGTCGAGAGGATGGCCTTGGACCGAGGCCCCTGAAGGGCCAGAGAAGCTAGATCTTCGGAAACGTCTTCGACTTCGACCGAGGCACGGCCAATGAGGTCCTGAAAGTATGCGGCGTTCGGCTCGGCAGCGGTGAGCATGAACTCACTTTCGGAGGTGCGAAAAAGCATTCCGTCTTCGATGACATAACCGTCGTCGTCGCACCAGATCGTGTACTGGGCTTTACCTGGCTTGCATGTCCGAACATCGCGTGCGAGAACACCGGCCAGGAAGGATTCCGCGTCTCTGCCGTGGATCCGGTATTTGTACAACGGCGATGTGTCATAAACACCAGCGGCAGTGCGGACGGCGAAGTACTCGAGTTTTTCCGAGAGGTGGTATTGCCTCGCCGACAGATAACCAGCCCAGTGGTCCCAAAGACCGGTTCGATTCAAGACGTTGGTCCGGTCATAGAACGGTGTAGTTCGCATGTGATTCGGTCTCGGCAGGGAAGCGACACGCTATTCACTATTGGACGTACGCGCAATAGAGTTGTTACCAGTGATATGACGCGAATGGACCCAAACGTGAGACGACAGAAGATCGTCGAGGCTGCGCAGGCTGTGGCAACCCGAAAGGGCTTGTCGGCAACCACCGTGCGCGATGTGGCCGAGGAGATGGGGACCTCGAGTGGGTTGATCCACCACTACTTCGCGTCGATGGATCAACTACTAGCGGTCGTCTTCGACAAGGTGGCAGAGGCGGATCTGTCAGCGACCCGCAAGAGGATGGAAGTAGCCACGTCACCGACAGGGAGGCTCGCCGCATACTTCGCGGCTTGGGGTGACCCCGACAACGACGAAACCTTCCAATTCTGGCTTGACGCTTGGTCTGAAGCTGGACGAAACGATGCGGTTCGAGAAAGATCACGCGATCTCAACATCGAATGGCAGGAACTGCTTTCAGAAGTGATTCGCCAGGGAATCGAGACCGGGGAGTTCAGCGACACCGAAGTTGATGCGGCGGCATGGAAAGCGCTCTCGCTTCTCGATGGACTGACCCTTCAGGTGGTTGCGCATCCGACGGTCATAGAGCGTGGAAAAGCGGTGAAGTGGGCGGCGAGTGGCATCGAGAATGATCTCGGACTCCCTCCAGGTGCCCTTGCCGACGCCATGCAGGATGCCTGATTTCCGCAGCTTGTGCTGATGCGAAACTCATCCGGCTCGAATTGAAAGCGTGTCACCTGGCCCTATGTGGACAGGGTCCGGGCCGGGAATGCCCACGACATATCCGCGAACACCATTTCGTAGCTTCTCCCGCTCGGATTTGACCTCCCGAGCGCTGGCTGTCGGGCGGGATGTCACGAATCGAGTGAACTCGACACATGGTTCGAGGAATTCGGGCTTCGACATGTCAATCGTGCCATCGCTGGTTTGAAGACGGAGTCCTCCGGAGATGTCTTCGAGTTTGATCATTTGATCAGTCGCCACGATCACGTTCTCTCCAGCGATCCCAAGCTGGGTCTGACCCCAAAGGGTTGACATGTGGTCATAGTGAGTCGTGAACCCGAAAGACAAAGTGTCCTCCGCATGCCAGTACTGGGCGGCTGGGTGATGTCGATGGTGTCGATCGACAATCCACGCTCCATCCGAGTGCCCGAAGACACCATCTGGAGTAAGTCTCAGGGTGTCGACCGGGACCAGCATGCTGGTTTCATAGCTGCCCCCTCCCGTCATCACTCCAGTCTGGATCTGGATGAGGACGACTTCCCCGATCTGTTTCCAATCTCCCAACCATTCAGCTCCTCGTTGCGGTCGCCGCATGGTACGACGAGTAGGAGGCCGCAGCTGACGCTCAGCATGCGACAATCTGTTGATGCATCAACTGGTCCGTGAGTTGGTCGAACTCGCTCTTCCAATCGGGGACTGGGCGCTGTTTGGCAGTGGGCCCCTGCTGATGCGGGGATGGATTGATGAGGTCGGCGACATCGACATCATCTCGCGAGGTCGAGCATGGGAACAAGCTCAGACTCTTGGGACTCGTCTGGAACTCATCGACGGCCCTCTGATCTACGAGATCGGGGAAGGGATCACCGTCGGCAGCAGTTGGGCTTATGGCAATTTCTCGATCGATGACCTGATCGATACCTCTGAGATCATCGACGGTATCCCATGTGTGCGGCTCAAATATGTGGTTGCCTTCAAGGAGATCGCCGATCGTCCCAAAGATCGGGACCATCTAGCCTCAATCAGCGCGTTGACCCTATGAGATACGTCTCAACCCGCGGGCAGGAGAAACGTCTGAACTTCACGGAAGCCCTGGTGGGCGGTTTGGCCTCAGACGGAGGGCTTCTAGTTCCTGATTCACTCCCGACTCTTCCCCCAAGTTGGGCTAAATGGTCTTATCAGGAGGCGATGGCTGGCTCACTCGAGCTATTTGGTGCCCAGAACGTGGACGAACTGGTCGCCTCGGCAGCATCACGGTTCAACCACTCCGACATCGCACCGATTGTTGACGTGAGCGACCGGCTGGTGTTCGAGTTGTTCTGGGGACCGACGCTCTCTTTCAAGGATCACGCCCTGCAGATTGTGGCTCGATTGTTGGATCGTGAGGTCGAACGCGGGACGATTTTGGGAGCCACCAGTGGCGATACGGGCTCGGCCGCCATTGAAGCCGTTAGGGGATCAGAGAGCCTCGACATCGTGATCCTCTTTCCTGAAGGGAGGGTTTCCGATTTCCAACGCCGGCAGATGACCACAGTCTCCGACGCCAATGTGACGGTGGTCGCAGTCCGTGGCACCTTCGATGATTGCCAGGCTTTGGTGAAGGAAATGTTCGGCAAATATGACCTTCTCGCCATCAACTCGATCAACTGGGCCCGGATCGCCGCCCAGGTTGGCTACTACATTTTTGCCGGATCTCGAATCGGGGAGGCGTTTGATCTCGTGGTACCCACCGGGAACTTTGGCAACGCTTATTCAGCGTGGACCGCCAAACAGATGGGTGTGCCCATTGAGACCATCACCATCGCCAACAATGCCAATCACGCTCTGGCAGACCGGATCACTGAAGGCACTCTGAGTCCCTCAGATGTGGTAGCCACTCTCGCCCCTTCGATGGATATCCAGATCCCATCAAATCTCGAACGGTTCACCGGCAATCCCTCCACTGAGTTCGTCACTGGTTGGTCGACCGACGGTCAGATCATTGAGACCATCGCCGAAGTCCAAACAGACCATGGTTACGCGCTTGACCCTCACACCGCCACGGCTTGGCGCGCTGGATACCTCACAAAAACTGATAGGCCGCAACTGGTCGCTGCCACCGCCCATCCGGCGAAGTTCAGCACCGAAATCGCTCAGCCACACGGCTACCCAGATCTAGCGCTGCTTCCCGAGAGGGTTGTCACTATCGAGAACGATCCTTCAGACTTGGAGTCCCTGATCCGATGAAGTTGGTAGTAGCTGCTTTGCGCACGAATGTGCATCGGCTACGATGACATCAGCTGCCAGGCCAAGGGACCTGCAGCGATCCACCCGCAACCGCCGATCGAGGCGCGTTCCAATTTCGTGCTGTTGCGAAGTTTCCCGATCCGTTTGAAACCCCCAACGGGGGATGAGTACGAAGGATCCAATGACCACACGAGCTCAACTCCAGAGCAAGTCAATCGATGAGCTGAGGCAGATCGCCGAAGTAGCGGAAGTCGACGCAGACGGTCTTCAGAAGTCAAAGCTGATCACCGCTCTCATGGACTCCGGCAACGTCCCAGAGACGTCCGTCGAACCCGACGTTGACCTGCCCAGGGCAACACCGCGCACCGAAAGGCCTGAGCAAAGCAATTCGTCCGGGGCGGGCAAGCCAGCAGGCAGCGACAGACCCCAGCGTGACGCGCAGCGTGATGGCCAGGGCAACCGCAACCGCAACCGTCGCCGTCGCGACGAAGAGCAGATCCCCGAGGGTGATCTAGAAGTGCGCGAAGGCATCATCGACATTCTCCCCGAGGGTTACGGCTTTCTCAGAGTCACCGGCTACAAGTCGGGCGAAAAAGACGTCTACGTGTCTGCCAACCAGGTGCGTAAATTCCGACTCCGCAAGGGAGATATCGTCTCGGGTCCGATTCGCCCGCCACGTTCCAAGGAGAAATTCCCGGCTGCCGTCCGCATCGAGAAGGTCAACGGCATGGACCCCGACGACGCGATGCAACGCCCCAAGTTTGAGAACCTCACCCCGTTGTTCCCCGACGAACGGTTACGTCTCGAGGTCGAAGGCAAGTCCGACAACGCTTTGACTCGGATTATCGACTTGATCGCCCCCATCGGCAAAGGCCAGCGCGGACTGATCGTTTCACCATCGAAAGCCGGCAAGACAACGGTCCTCCAGGAAATCGCCCAGTCGATCACGGACAACAATCCCGAGTGCTACCTCATGGTTGTTCTTGTCGATGAGCGCCCTGAAGAGGTCACTGACATGCAACGCTCGGTCAAGGGTGAAGTCATCTACTCGACATTCGACCGTCCCGCTGAGGAGCACACTCAGGTGTCAGAGCTGGCGGTAGAACGTGCGAAGCGGCTGGTGGAGATTGGTACCGACGTAGTAATCATTCTCGACTCGATCACCCGTCTTGCCCGTGCCCACAACTTGGCGACGCCGGCCTCGGGTCGGATTCTCTCTGGTGGCGTCGACTCTCAGGCGCTCTACCCGCCGAAGCGTTTCTTCGGTGCTGCACGGAACCTCGAAGAAGGTGGCTCACTGACCATCATTGCCACCGCCCTCATCGAGACCGGTTCCAAGATGGACGACGTCATTTTCGAAGAGTTCAAGGGCACCGGAAACATGGAGCTCCGTCTCGACCGCAAACTGGCCGACAAGCGCATCTATCCGGCCGTCGACATCGAAGCTTCGGGAACAAGGAAAGAGGAGTTGCTGTTCGATCGGGCAGAACTGACTCAGGTCTGGAAGCTTCGTAGAGTGCTACTCGCGCTCGAGCCGGGCGCAGCCCTTGAGTTGCTGATTGACAGACTCAAGACAACCAAGTCCAACGCTGAGTTCCTCGCCGAAGTGGCGAAGACCAGCGGTTGACAACCACTTTCTTCAGAGGGAGACAGGCGTGAAGACCGAAATTCACCCAACTTACGACACCACTTTTGTCACCTGCTCATGCGGGAACACGTTCGAGACTCGCACCACCAAACCTGGTGACATGCATATCGAGCTTTGCAACGAGTGCCACCCGTTCTTCACGGGCAAGCAGAAGCTCGTCGACTCTGGTGGTCGGGTCGAACGCTTCCAGAGACGCTACGGCAAGGATACGTTCACCAAGGCCGGAAACGTGGCCAGTGAAGGCCCGTCACAGGATGGAACAGGGGCAGAGGCCGCTGACGCAGAGTGACAATGAAAATTCCAACGTCATTCCCGACAGGGAAGGACGCATTGACCCGGCCAAGACGGTCGGAGGTCAGGCTGTCTTAGAAGGCGTCATGATGCGCGCTCCTGGCGCGTGGTCTGTTGCCGTCCGTGGTCCCGACGGAAAAATCGTGGGTCGGCGCGACCAACTTGCTCGTCTCAGCGAACGAAACCGGGGCGCCCGGATCCCCTTCATGAGAGGCATTTTTGTCTTGGGTGAGTCGTTGACGCTTGGCTTCAAGGCTCTCTCATGGTCGGCACAGAAGGCCACCGACGAAGAGGAGGAGCCTCTGAGCGGGGCACAGATCGGGTGGACGATGACGCTCGCATTTGTCTTCTTCGCTGGCGTCTTCATCTTGTTGCCGGCTTTCGCCGCCGGGTTTGTCGCAGGCGAGTCGGGCATATGGTTCAACGTCTTCGAGGGTTTCATTCGACTCGGGATGTTCGTTGGGTACATCTGGGCGATCGGCAGATCGAAGGAAATCGCTCGAGTTTTTGAATATCACGGTGCCGAGCACATGTCGATACATGCCTATGAGGCTGGGCAGCCGTTGAGTATCGATTCAGTGGCCCAATATCCGCCGGAACATCCTCGCTGTGGCACCAGCTTCCTCCTCATTGTGGTTCTCGGTTCGATCATCTTCTTCAGCTTCTTTGGTGTGCCCGGCTTCATTTTTCTCCTGGTTTCCCGTCTGATTGGAATCCCGATCATCGCCGGTATGGCATATGAGCTGTTGAGGTGGTCAGGTACGCGCCCCGAGGGTCGGTTGGCCCATTGGCTGGCGTTGCCGGGGATTTGGCTCCAGAAGCTGACGACGTCAGTGCCCGATCAAGATCAGATCGAGGTGGCAATATCTAGCCTCGTGGTCGCACTGGACGAAGCGAATTACGACGAAGTAATCGCCCGCGGTGGAGTGCCTGAGAGCGCACTCGACGTTCGCCGTTCGGTCTTGGGCCAGGAGGCTTGAGTGGACTCGGCATTCGAGGAACGTCTCAGCGAGATAGAGGCTGCGTTCGAAGAGGTCGAGTCCGCACTCGGTGATCCAGAGGTTCTCTCCGATCCGTCCCAACTCGCAGAGTTGGGCAAACGCCATTCGGACATGAAGGATGTCGTTGTTGACATTCGTCGATGGCGGGAAGCCAACGCAGATCTAACGGATGCGAAGGAGATGTCCGACGACCCCGACATGGTCACTATGGCTGTTGAACTCGACACTGAAATCGAGGCTCTCGAGGATCGGATCAAAATTGCGTTGGTCCCCAAAGACCCCAACGACTCCAAAGACGTGATCATGGAGATCAGGTCGGCGGCGGGTGGCGATGAGGCTTCGATATGGGCTGGTGACCTACTTCGCATGTATGAGAAGTATGCCGAGCATCTCGGATTCAAGGTCGAGCCGATGGATGCGTCTCCCGCCGACACTGGCGGTTACGACAAAGTGACCGTTGCAGTCAAAGGCCGAGGCGCCTTTTCCAAACTCAAGTACGAGGGTGGTGTTCATCGGGTGCAGCGCGTCCCGAAGACCGAGTCCCAGGGAAGGATCCACACGTCGACTGCAACAGTTGCTGTTCTGCCCGAGGCCGAGGAAGTCGACATCGATATTGACCCCAACGAGGTCCGTGTCGACGTTTATCGCTCCACGGGCCCCGGGGGCCAGTCGGTAAATACCACAGATTCTGCGGTGAGGCTGACCCATGAGCCCACGGGGATAGTGGTGTCAATGCAGGACGAGAAGAGCCAGCTCCAGAACAAGGAGAAGGCGTGGCGTGTCTTGCGTGCCCGTCTGCTCCAGGTCAAGCAGGCAAAGGCCGAGGCCGAACTAGCCGGGGCCCGCCGCAGTCAGGTCGGTTCAGGCGGCAGGTCGGAGAAGATCCGGACTTACAACTACAAGGACAATCGAGTTACCGATCACCGGATCAGTCTCACCATCCGACGTCTCGACACAATTCTGGAAGGCGCCTTGGACGCGTTTGTTGTGGCGCTCGCCGCCGACGAGCAGGCTCACCGTCTCACCGAAGGCATCTGACCTCTGCGAAGACGAAGCGAAGCTGGCGAGAAGACGGAGCGAAGACGGCGAGCCGATTCGCGAAGGGGGCTACTCCTGGTCAGCTAATCCTGCGGAGAGTGAATAGATGATGAGCACACCCAATGTGATGATCAGAATCGACCAGAATGGATGTCCGGGCAGGAAGAACATGTGTCCGACGATTACCAATGACGCCCATGCGATCCCGACGAGCCGTGCCCACGTCTTCGCGCTGAGGATTCCGATGGCTGCCGCGATTTGAACTACGCCAAAAATCAGCAACAACCAGCCCCATGCCGTGGCGTCGACGTAGTAGAGCCCCTCGTTGGCCAGCACGAGGAACTCATCGTTGATCAGCAAGAGGAAGCCGTAGATCAGGTTCATCGTGCCCATGATTCCGGCCAATACAGCGGCAAACACGACAAGCCCGGGCTGGCTATAGGCCTTGAACGGGTCTTCAGTCATTTCATCTCCTTAGGTAACTCGACGACAAGTTAGCGATGGGTTGATGCCACCTTGTGACGATCACGACAGAAACTGTCACAATTGGGCGAACATGGAATCTCTCCCACCACATGAGCTGAGTCGGCTTGAGGCGATTTCCGGTCCCGATAACCCGCTTGCTGATCTCGTCCAGCGCCGGATCGATGGTGAGCCGCTCCAGTACATCGAAGGATCTGCCGCATTTGGACCGTTGAATTTGATGGTCGACGAGCGTGTTCTCGTACCCCGTCCCGAAACGGAAGGTCTCCTAGACATGGCGACTCGGATGGTGCGGAACCCGTCGGTGGTCATCGACCTCTGCACTGGCTCGGGCGCCCTGGGTCTGGCGTTGAAACACAACTTCCCAGGAGCTTCCGTATTCGCAACAGAAATCTCACCGGAGGCGATGGAAGTAGCCGCAGTCAACAAACATCGATCGGGCCTTGAGATTTACCTCGCTGAAGGTGATCTCTTCGACCCGTTGCCGGCGTCCCTCCTCGGCGAGGTCGATCTGATCGTTGCCAACCCGCCTTACGTGGCGTTGGCCGATCTATCGTCGTTGCCTCCTGATGTCCGACGCGAACCGCGGATTGCGTTGGTCTCGGGACCTACCGGCCTCGAGGTCATCCAGCGGATTGGTGCGTCAGCCGCCGACTGGCTCCGACCCGGGGGAGTGGTGGTTTGCGAGATCGGTGAGCGTCAAGGTGTGTCAGCTACAAGCTCTTTCGTCGACCTACCCGCCGTAGTTCGCCAGGACTTGGCCGGCCGCGATCGGTACATAGTCGCAGTCAAGCCATGATCGAAGCTGCAGTCGCAGCGATAAGAGACGGACACGTGGTCGGGTTCCCCACCGACACCGTCTACGGGCTAGGGGTTGATCCTCTGAATAGCGTTGCCGTGGACCGTCTCTTCGAGATAAAGGGGCGCCCTGAGCACAAACCGCTCGGAGTGCTTGTTGCCTCGATCGATCAAGCAGTGCTCTTGGGCGAGATCGAAGGAGATGCCTACCGCCTCGCTACTCAGCACTGGCCAGGTGCTCTCACTCTGATTGTCACGCCGTTGGTGATACTTGCCGACTGGGTTGGAGACGCCCAGCGGATAACAATCGGAGTCCGTGTGCCTGATCACCCTCTTGCCACGCGACTCCTCGAGGAGACCGGACCGCTCGCGGTCACGTCTGCCAATGTTTCAGGGGGACGAGAGGCTGTCAACGACGAGGACGCGAGAGTCGTGTTCGGTGATCGAGTGGCTGAGTATTTGCCTGGAGTCTGTTCTGGAGGCGAAGCTTCTACCGTGGTCGATGCCTCAGGTGCACGTCTCAGCATCCTGCGAGCGGGGCCGGTCGAGATCTAGCGATAGACGGGTACCCTCCCGCCGATGATTTCCATGGACTCAATTGAACAGGTCGATCCCGCGATCGCAGGACTTATCCGGAAGGACCTCGAGCGTCAGAACACACACATCCATCTGATCGCATCTGAAAACTTCGCCTCGCCTGCCGTCATGGCCGCGTCCGGCTCCATCTTCACCAACAAGTACGCCGAGGGGTATCCAGGCAGGCGCTACTACGAGGGCTGTCAAGTGGTGGACGAGATGGAACAACTCGCCATAGACAGGGCAAAGGAGTTGTTCGGGGCTGAGTTTGCCAACGTCCAGGCTCACTCGGGGGCTCAGGCGAACATGGGCGTTTACTTCTCTCTGATTGAGCCGGGTGACACTGTTCTCGGAATGCGTCTCGATCAGGGTGGTCATCTCACCCATGGGTCGCCAGTCAACTTCTCAGGGCTCTATTACAACTTCGTCTCTTATGGCGTGGCCCCCGACACCGAAGTCATCGACATGGAAGAAGTACGTCGGCTGGCGATCGAGCACAAACCGAAAATCGTCATCGCCGGCTACTCGGCGTACTCACGCACCCTGGATTACGAAGGTTTTCGAGCGGTCGCCGATGAGGTCGGGGCAATCTTCATGGTTGACGCAGCCCACTTCATCGGGCTAGTGGCCGGCAAGTCGCACCCGTCTCCGGTTCCCTACGCGGACATCGTCACCGGGACGACCCACAAGGCGCTGCGCGGTCCCCGCGGCGGTCTGATTCTGGGCAAAGAGGAGTATGGCGCTGCCATCAACAAGGCGGTCTTTCCCAACACCCAGGGTGGTCCCATTGAGTCGCAGGTTGCAGCGAAGGCTGTCTGTTTCCACGAGGCGATGCAGTCATCGTTCCATGAGTACACCGAGCAGATAGTGGCCAACGCGTCGGCGATGGCCGAGGCGATGGGGGCCGAGGGCGTTCGTATCGTCTCGGGTGGGACGGACAACCATCTGTTTCTCGTCGACCTGAGATCGGTCGACGAAGACCTGACCGGTAAGGAGGCTGCGAAGATGCTCGACGGCATCGGGATCACTTTGAATTTCAACACGATTCCCAATGACCCGAGACCACCTTTCAGGGCCTCGGGGCTCCGGATTGGGGCACCGGCTATGACTACCCAGGGGATGGGGGAGGATCAGGCCTCCGAAGTCGGTTCGCTCATCTCCCGAGCGATTAAGGAACATGACAATGAAGAAGCACTCACGGACGTTCGAGGCCGGGTTTCAGAGTTGGCTGCCGAATTCTCGCCATATCCGCCTGACTTCTCCGGACACGTCTAGGGTCCGTGCGCCCCGAATGCGGGGCGTACCCCCCACCGAAGTGGGCGCTACTACCCGAGGTTTGCCAGGTTTGCTAGCGTCGATTTGGTCAGAAAGGCCCCTCGAAATAGACTTTGTGAAGAACTTCACAAGCGTGTAGATCTCCCTATGAACGAACAAAATCCGAGTCCACGCGTGACAACCGATCTGAACCACGGCTGGATCCAGGGCGGCAACCTGATCGGGTCGGTACTAGCGGGTTGGTTGCTCGGCTTTCTCCTCGACAGCTGGCTCAATACGGAGCCATGGTTTGTGATCATCGGGATTCTTCTTGGCTCCTATTCGGGGTTCATGAGGTTGTGGCACTACTCGAAGATGATGGAAGACGATCCGCGTGACCACTGATGATCAAACAATCGGCGTCGAGAGCGTCATGGCGCGACACACCGTCGCCCGTGCTATTTATGTTGCTCCGGTCCTCATCGTCGTTTTCGCCCTCATCGGCGGTTGGCCGGCCGCATGGAGCTCGGCTCTGGGCGTGGTCGTAGTGGTTGCCAATTTTCTTCTCGCCGGAGCCCTGCTCTCGATTTCGGCAAGGATCAGTCTTCAGGCTTATCATGCCGCCGCCTTGTTCGGCTTCTTCTTGAGGCTCCTTCTGTTCGTAGGTGCCGTCTACGTCATTTCGGAAACGGTTGATGTCGACAGGCTCGCTTTCGGCATCACAGCGGTTGTTTCATATCTTGCCCTGCTGGTGCTCGAAGCGGTGGCCGTGGCCAAAGGTAAGGAAAGGGAACTGACTTGGACCAAGTGATCCTGGCGAGCGAATGCGATGTCGTCAACGAGGTGATATGCGCCCCGGATGACGTCAAAGAGCTATTCGAGTTCACCGAGCCGATCTTCAGCATTGGAGGCTTTGGCGTCACTAAGACGATCCTTCTCATCTTCCTGGCAGCGTTCATCGTTGTGGCCCTGCTTTTCTTCGGGCTACGTAAGAAGAGCATGGTCCCCGGCAAGTTCGAAATTGTGATGGAATCGTCGGTCGAGTTCGTTCGTGATGGGGTCGGCCGTGACGTCATCGGCCCCGAAGGCGTCAAATACGTCCCCTACCTGCTGGCGTTATTCCTGTTCATTCTGGTCGGCAACCTCTTTGAGGTCACGCCCTTCATCAACTTCCCGATCACATCTCGGATGGCTATCCCGGCATTCCTTGCACTCGTCACTTATGTGATTTTTGTGCTTGTTGGCTTCAAGAAGAACGGTTTTCGATATCTGTTTGACACTGTCTGGCCGACGCATGTCCCGGTCGCTCTGCGTTGGCTGGTGGGGCTGATCGAGTTGGTCTCCATCTTCCTTCTTCGTCCGTTCACCCTCGCAGTCCGGCTCTTCGCCAACATGGTTGCCGGCCACCTGATGCTGACCTTGCTTCTCGGCTCGGCGTTCATCTTCCTCACCTCGTGGAGTGAGATCGGGCTCAAGGCGCTGGTGGGGGTGCCCTGGCTTGCACTTGGCCTGTTCATCTACGTCTTCGAAATTGTCGTCGCCGTTTTGCAGGCATACATCTTCACGCTGCTGTCGGCTGTTTACATCGAATCGTCAATTCACTTCGAGCACTAAGGAGAAAGAATGGAAGGCAATATTGAGGAACTCGCGGGAGCAATCGCTCTGATCGGGTACGGCCTCGCCGCCGTAGGCCCGGGTATCGGCATTGGTATCGTTGTCGGTAACGCCATCACCGCGATGGCCCGTCAACCCGAGATGGCCGGAACCGTCAGGACGACAATGTTCCTGGGCATCGCGTTCACCGAGGCCCTGGCCCTGATCGGCTTCGTCCTCTTCTTCATCGTCTAGGAGGCTGTACATGCAGTTTCTGACCGCAATGGTCCTCCTGGCGCAGGAGGAGGAGACGTCGAGCAACGTCGACTTGGTACTGCCTGAACCGGCAGAGCTGATCGCCGGCATCATCGCTTTTTCGATTGTCTTCTTCTTCGTGTGGAAGTGGGCCTGGCCGACGATCAACAAGACTCTCGAGCAGCGCCAAGCGGCAATGACAGGCAAAATGGAACAGGCAGAGGCTGCCAAAGTCGAGGCTGAGAGTTTGTTGTCCGACTACAAGAGGCAGCTTGCCGAGGCCAAGACCGAGGGAAACCGGATCATCGAAGACGCTCGAGTCACTGCCGAGCAGATGAAAACAGACATGCTGTCGAAAGCTGAGAGCGAGGCCGAAAACATCCGGGTCAAAGGCCGTGATGACGCCACATCCGAGAAGTCGCGCGCCCTGGCTGAGGCTCGATCTGAGGTCGGAGACATTTCGGTCGACCTGGCCGAGAAGATCGTCGGCGAGTCGCTCGACGCCGATGCACATCAGGCCCTCATCGACCGTTACCTCGCCGACTTGGAGCGGCTCTAGAAGTGCCCCACCGAGGAATCCACCTATGACAGGCCGTATCGACGGATACGCCAGTGGAATCTTCGAGCTTGCCAAGGCCGAAGACGAGCTGGAACGCGTCGAAACGGAGCTCTTCTCGTTCGCACAGGCGATCGACGGCTCGTCGGAGCTTCGCTCGACCCTGACCGATCCGCAGATGCCACTTGATAAGAAGCAAGCGATTATCGACGACCTTCTCGGTTCTCGGGCTTCTTCCTTGACGGTTGGGCTTGTCCAACTGATGGTGAGCCAGGGGCGAGCTTCAGAACTAGCAGCTGTTGCTCAAGCGGTTGTTGAAGCCGCCGCCGCCTCCCGTCACAAGGCCGTTGCGGAAGTCCGGTCCGCAGTCCCGCTCGACGACGCCACGGTCCAACGGCTCGCTGCTGGCTTGAGCCGGGTGACCGGCAAGACCGTCGAAGTGAAAGTCATCGTCGACGATTCGATTATCGGTGGTATCAGTGCCCGAGTGGGTGACACCGTGATCGATGGGTCACTGGCCCGCCGCGTCGATTCCCTCCGCCAGGCGATTAGTAGATAGGAAGATTCATGCCTGATTTGACCATCACAGCCGATCAGATCACCAACTCCCTTCGCACCCAGCTCGAGGGCTGGGAGCCGGAGGTCACAAAAGAAACGGTCGGGTATGTGAAATCGATCGCAGATGGTGTTGCCCGCGTCGAAGGCCTCCCGAGAGCGATGGCCTCAGAACTCCTCGAGTTCCCGGGAGGCCTCGTTGGCGTTGCCCTAAACATCGACGAAGACGACCTGGGTGTTGTCTTTCTTGGTGACTCCAACCACATCGAGGAGGGCACGCCCGTCAAGCAGACCGGCACTGTGCTGTCGGTTCCGGTGGGAGATGCCATGTTGGGCCGGGTTATCGACTCTCTGGGCAATCCGATCGACGGGAAGGGACCCATCGCGGCGACTGAGCGTCGTCTCCTCGAGACCCAGGCTCCATCAGTAGTTGAGAGACAACCCGTGACCGAGCCGTTGCAGACTGGCATCAAGGCCATCGACTCGATGACCCCCATCGGTCGTGGCCAACGTCAGCTCATCATCGGCGACCGTCAGACCGGCAAGACAGCGCTGCTCGTCGACACGATCATCAATCAGAAGCAGTATTGGGGTACTGACAAGGCCGTCAAGTGCATATACGTCGCAATCGGGCAGAAGGCTTCCACGGTCGCTGAAGTCGTTGCGACCCTGGAGGAGCACGGCGCGATGGAGTACACGGTGGTGGTCAATGCGGCTGCCTCCGATGCACCAGCACTCCAGATGTACGCCCCATACGCCGGTTCGGCGATCGGCCAGCACTGGATGTACAAAGGGGAACACGCGTTGATCATGTTCGACGACCTCTCCAAACAAGCCGTTGCGTACCGAGAGATCTCGCTGTTGCTACGGCGTCCGCCAGGTCGTGAGGCCTATCCGGGTGATGTCTTCTACTTACACAGCCGTCTTCTGGAGCGCTGCGCGAAGTTGTCCGATGAGCTCGGTGGCGGTTCGATGACCGGGCTTCCTGTGATCGAGACGAAGGCGGACGACATCTCGGCGTACATTCCAACCAACGTCATTTCAATCACGGACGGTCAGGTCTTCCTCAAGACCGATCTGTTCTTCCAGGGTGTTCGTCCTGCCGTCGATGCGGGAGTGTCGGTCTCCCGTGTTGGTGGTGCAGCTCAAATCAACGCGATGAAGAAGATCGCCGGGCCACTTCGTCTCAACCTGGCGCAGTTCCGCGAATTGGCGGCATTCGCCGAGTTCGGCTCGGAGCTCGACGCCGCATCGTTGGCCCAGTTGGAGCGTGGCCGCCGGGTTGTCGAGGTTCTCAAGCAGCCACAGTTCGACCCTGTCCCGGTTGAAGAGCAGGTGCTTGTTCTCTTTGCTGTCACCGAAGGTCATATGGACGACATTGAGGTGGCTGATGTAGGGCGCTTCGAGTACGAATTGCGTGAGTACTTCCGAGCCCGACACACGGCCGTCCTTGGGCACATCGCCGACTCTGGGAAGCTCCCCGAAGGGGACCAGATGGCTGAAGGTGTCGACGCATTCAAGGAAACCTTCCTGGCCATGGCGACGGTCGAGTAGCCGGCAGTGCACCCCGTTGCGAACACGCCGACGATTCAACGGCTGAGGACACCCCTGGCGGCTTCCTCGTCCTCAACGCACCCAAACGGGTGCGCCTTCGTCCTGCGTCTTTGCCAGCGAAGCCCTCAGCTCGCCGAATCGCGCGGCCATGTCCGCAACGGAGCGCACTAGATGGCAAGCGCCCAACTTCGCGATACCCGACGCAGGATTGACAGCGTTGAGGCCACAAAGAAGATCACGCGCGCCATGGAGTTGATCGCGGCTAGCCGCATCCCGAGAGCGCAAGCTCGGGTGCAGGGTTCCAAGCCGTACACAGCGAAGTTGATCGAGGTCATCGAGAATGTCGGTGCAGCCGGAACATCTGATCACAAGCTGCTCGAACGGCGCGAGACGCAAACCATCGGGCTCTTGATCGTTTCGTCCGACAGGGGACTCGCCGGTGCTTATGCATCGAACATCATTCGAATGGCCGAGGCCCGGATCCACGAGCTGGAGAGCGAAGGCAAAGACGTACTCGTGTATGCCGTAGGCAAGAAAGGCCAGGCCTATTTCCGGTATCGCGATTACCAGATCGAACAGGCTTATCTCGGTGTCACCGACACTCCGGGTTACGGGGATGCCCGTGCCGTTGCCAATCTGGTAATGGAGCATTACGCGGTGGGGCGCGTCGATGCAATTGAGGCCTTTTATACGAAGTTCGTCAGGGCGATGACGCAGACCCCTACTCATTTGGAGCTGCTGCCGATAACACCACCTGAGTTAGAAGAAGACGAGGAGGCGGCCTCAATTTCTTATGGTTTTGAGCCCGACCCTGATGAGATCCTCAATCGTCTTCTACCCAGGTACGTGGAAGCGATCATTTTCAACATGCTTCTAGAAGCTTCAGCTTCAGAGCACAGTGCCCGTCGACGTGCGATGAAAGCGGCAACAGACAACGCCGAGGAGCTGATCAAGAACCTGACCGTTCAGGCCAACCGCGCGAGACAGGCAGAAATCACAACCGCCATCACCGAAATCGTCGGTGGAGCCGAAGCATTGGCAGACAGATGACAATCGTTAGTCAAATCGAAACTGGAGCGAGCAAATGAGTGACGGCAAGTCCGTTGGTCGGATCGTCAAGGTCGCCGGACCGGTCGTGGATGTTGAGTTCCCACCGGACAGCCTCCCCGAGATCCTCAACGCCATAGAAATCTTCTTCACGCTTGGCGATGAAGACCTGAAGGTCATTGCCGAGGTGGCACAGCACCTTGGTGGTTCAAAGATCCGTGCCATTGCCTTGGCGCCAACCGACGGGATGATTCGTGGTGCCGAAGTTCACGACACCGGCTCACCGATCACCGTTCCTGTCGGTGACCAGACCCTTGGACATATCTTCAACGTCTGGGGTGACTCACTCGACGCTCCCGATCAAGACTTCTCAGAGCCGCGCTGGCCGATCCATCGCGCACCGCCGGCTTTCGAAGACGTAGAGCCGCAAAAGACGGTCTTTGAAACCGGTATCAAGGTCCTCGACCTCGTTTGCCCATACCTGGAGGGTGGGAAAATCGGCCTGTTCGGCGGTGCCGGGGTCGGAAAGACCGTGCTCATCCAGGAGATGATCAACCGTGTAGCCACCCAGCATGGCGGTGTGTCTGTGTTCGCAGGTGTCGGTGAGCGCACCCGTGAGGGGAATGACCTTTTCCTCGAGATGCAGGAGTCCGGTGTCATCGACAAGGCTGCGTTGACTTTCGGTCAGATGGACGAGCCACCAGGTGTCCGTCTCCGAGTCGCACTTTCTGCTCTGACGATGGCGGAGTACTTCCGTGACGTTCAGCAACAAGACGTTCTCTTGTTCATCGACAACATTTTCCGTTTCACCCAGGCCGGCTCTGAGGTGTCGACGCTTCTCGGGCGGATGCCTTCGGAAGTGGGCTACCAGCCAAACTTGGCCGATGAGATGGGTGCGCTTCAGGAGAGGATCACTTCGCTGAAGGGTCGTTCCATTACTTCACTTCAGGCGATTTACGTGCCTGCTGACGACATCACCGACCCGGCGCCACATACGGCGTTTGCCCACCTCGACGCCACCACTGTGTTGTCCCGCCCATTGACGGCGCTCGGGATCTACCCGGCTGTGGACCCGCTCGACTCGGGTAGCCGAGCCCTCGACCCACAGATCGTCGGCGAGGAGCATTACGGCGTGACGGTTGAGGTGCAGAGGATCTTGCAGCGTTACAAGGATCTCCAGGACATCATCGCGATTCTCGGTATCGACGAATTGTCCGAGGAGGACAAACTCGTGGTGGGACGCGCTCGTCGCATTCAGAGGTTCCTTGCGCAGCCCATGTTCGTGGCCGAGCAGTTCACCGGGCAGGAAGGCATCTACACGGCACTCGAGGAGACCATCGCGTCGTTCAAGGATTTGATCAACGGTGAGATGGATCACTTCCCCGAGCAGGCTTTCTACATGGTCGGTGGCCGTGAGGATGTCGAGCGCAAAGCCGCAGAGATAACCGCGGAGAGCGCCGCCTAGTGGCCAAGACTTTCCAGGTCGACGTCGTCTCGCCAGAGGCGATCGTCTGGACTGGTGAGGCCGCGATTGTCATCGCTCGCACCCCCGAGGGTGAGTTGGGCATCATGGCCGACCACGAGCCCTTGATGGGTGCCCTCTCCACCGGGCCGGTTTCGATCGAGGCCGAGTCCGGTGAACGCACCACTATTGGTGTGCATGGGGGTTTCATCCAGGTGCTCAACAACCAGGTGACCCTGATCACCGACAGGGCCCAGGTCACCGAGGATCACGCTGCGGCCGCCGAAATCGCCACCCAACTCGCCTCCGAGGAGGCCGAGGCCGACGAAATCTAACCCGGCCCTTGGCTGTACCTCATGTGTCGAGCAACTCTTGGGCGGCAATCAGATCGGGCGTATCGAAGCCTTCGGTGAACGAGTCGTGGGCTTCCTGGAGACGTTTTCGCCACTTTTCACCATCGTCTCTAGTCAGACGTGTCAGCGCCCGCAGCTCGGTGGATCGCGTTTTGAAGGTTGTGGATACCTCAAGGGCATCGCTGAATGACTGAACTGCATCAATTGGCCGATCTGCCATCAAGTAGATGTCTCCCTGGGTAAGTAGGACCTCACCGAGGAGTCCCGTCGGTGGATCGGAAGAGAGCACGACAGCCTCGTCGATTGTCCGGATAGCGCGCTCAGTTTCTCCTGTCATTGCGGCAACGGGAGCCTGTAACTGAAGGAGAAGCGGCCAGAACACCGGGGGTGTGGGAAGCCTTTGATAGATCTCCATACCGTTTTCGATGGTGACCATGCCTTTAGCTGGGTCACCGGAGAGTGCGTCCGCGACTCCGAGCAAGACCATGGCCAATGCTCGCCAGATCTGATAGTCGTATTGATTGGCGAGAGCCAGCAGTTCCCCGGCGTATTGGGTGACAGATTCGGTGTCTTGACTCCCCAGCTTGAAGTAGGCAACGTGATAAAGGGCATACGCCTTTGAATAGCTGTGCCCGAGCTCATCCGCGTCGCGTAGTGCTTGCTCGGCTTTGGCGGTCGCCCGTTCGGGGAATCCTTGAATTCCTAGCAACAAAGCCGATGTGGTCAATGACACGATTCCCGAATGGGGTCCTAGCCGAAATCGATTACTCCTCATCTCGGAGGGATCAAAGGCGTCAACCGCTTTGTCGATGTATTCGAGACCTTCTTCGATACCGCTTGTAAATGCGGTGGAGACTCCGTAGACCAGATTGGCGTCGACGGCCAGAGCGGGGTCGCCGTCATCTTCGGCAATTGCAAGAAGCTGCTCTCCAACCTCGAGGGCCTTCGGCATGTCGCCACGGAGGCTGTGGAATGTGGCGAGACTTCTCAGAACGGGGAAGAGCTGCTGACCGGCACCGGATGCCTCAGCATGTGACAGGGCCTCAGTGAATGCCAGCTCGGTCTCCTCGCTGTATCCACGGATCAGCATGCGGGCCCGAGCAAGGCTTGTCTCTAGGGCAATCTGCTCCCTGGTTCGTTCCATCGACTCGGGCTCGTCGGCCAAGATGTCGAGCAGATCTTCCGAGAGCCGGACGGCGCCTTGGTACCAACCCTCGGCGTCGTAAAGCATCCACATTGGATCAAACAACTGGTGGAGCCGATCTAGATGCTTCTCATCCCTCCAGTACGTCCAGGCGAGTTGCATGTTCTCCAGCTCAGCGATCATTCGTTGTCTAGCCCCATCGCGGTCGGGTCCAGAAAAGCTGTCGGCCAGATCGGCGCCGACGTCTGCAAAATGCTCGGCGTGACGCTGTTTGGCAAGGCGGAGACGATCCAGATCATCATTGGACCGTTCGGTGGCGAAGGAGCGGATGGTTTCGAGCAAAGCGAAGCGAGAACCGCCCGACGATGACTCAGTCTTGCGAACGAGACTCTTATCGACCAGGGACGCCAGATCGTCTAACGCTTCGCTTCGCTCATCGATGAGTGCCGAGACCTCCTCGATGTCGTCCACCGTTGTGCCGGCGAAGACAGCAAGCAGCTGAAGAAGAGCCTTCTCAGAGTTCGTGAGCAGGTCGTAGCTCCACTCGATTGTGTCGCGGAGCGTCCTCTGACGAGTAGGCAGATCGTGGGCCCCACTCTTGAGAACGTCGAGTCGTTGATTGAGTCGTGTTGTGAGCTCCTCCAGAGAGAACATCCGCAGTCGGGCCGCGGCAAGCTCGAGAGCTAATGGCAGCCCGTCGAGTTGGATACAGATTGCCGCGACGATGTCGGCGTTGTCTTGATTGACATTGAATCCGGGAATGTTTTGCGCAGCTCTCTCCTCGAACAGCTGGACTGATTCTGAGTCGAGAACCTGCTCCAAGCCAACCCGACCGAACTCCATCCGGGGGACCGACAATGGGTCGATCGGGTAGAGCTGCTCACCACTCACCCGCAACGGCTCGCGGCTGGTGGCCAGAACACCGAGGTCCGGGCACATCTGTAGCAGCGCGTTAATACCGAGCCCTATCGCTTCGATCTGTTCCAGATTGTCCAAGACCAACAGAGTCGATCGGTCGACCAGAACGCGCTGCAGCGCCTCTAGCGCCGACTCATCCGCTGCAGAGTCGATCCCGACAACTCGGGTCACGTTGGCGAAACTCTCGTCGGTATCGGTTTCAGTAGATAGGTCGACGAAGAAGACGCCACCTCTGAAACGATCGACCTGGTCTGCTGCTGCCTGCATCGCAAGTCGGGTCTTGCCGGTTCCACCGGGGCCCACCAGCGTGACGAGTCGCGCTGCGCCCTGATCGAGCAGATCTCGAACCTCGGCAAGTTCCCGGTCCCGTCCCAGGAAGGAGGATGTCAGCGTCGGGAGGTTGTTGGGCGTGACGTCGAGCGTCGCCAAGGGTGGGAACGTCCCATCCAAATGAGCATCCTGGACCTGATAAATGTGCTCAGGCTCGGACAGGTCTCGCAGGCGATGTTGGCCAAGGTCGCGGAGTTCGAGATCGGCTGGCAGAACGTTCCTCAGTCCCGCTGCCAACATGGCTGAAATGAGGGTTTGTCCGCCGTGACCAGCCGCCATGAGCCTGGCGGTCCGATTCACGGTGGGCCCGAAATAGTCGTCGCCGCGGAGCTGAGATTCGCCTTCGTGGAGCCCGATCCGCGCCTTGATATGCCCGATGTCACCCCAGGACTCGTCGGCCAGGGCTCGCTGAATGACAATCGACGCTTCGAGTGCGGGTGGGGCTGTATCAAAAACGGCCATCGCTCCGTCGCCGGTAGTTTTCACCAACGTTCCGCCACAGTCGTGAATGGCTTGCTCAACGATCGCGTCGTGCTTTTCGAGAGCGATGGGCATCTCCGTCGGAAACTTCTCCCATAATCTCGTGCTCGACTCGATGTCCGAGAACAGAAAGACGACGTGTTTGGTGACTTGCTCGACCACGTGCTCGACCTTATCGCCCGTCCGCGAGCTCAGGGTTGGGATGCGAAGGCTGCGGCGAATTCCTCGACCGACCGGGGCAGACCGCTCCCGATCGCTTTGGCGATGACAGAGAAGAACATCGATGCGAGCATTCCCTTGCTTTCGACAGTGAGTGTCGTTGTTATGCGGGTATTGGGCTCGTCCTCGGCGAGAATCACAGTGATCACCCCTGTGATTTCGGAGTTCTCGATGTTCCAGGCCATCAGACGGCCCTCTTTTCGGCCCGCCGAGGTCGCTTCTCCTCGATAAGGCTTGCCGGCCACCATCGAATCGAAGGAGAAACTCACAAGTTGCCCTTCTGAGTTGATGATCGGATCGACCACCTTGTCAATCCCTCCGATGGACTCCCAGGTCGGAGGTTGTTCTAGTGCCCCCCAGACATCGTCGATCGGGGCGAAGGCGACGGCGGTGTGGCTGAAAGTTTCACTGGGCACCGCGGCAAGTTAACGAATCCGCTCCGATAGTGCCCGGGTCCAAACGGATGATGACCTGGCTCAGTACGTCGACAACCCGTATTCTGGAGGCCGACCCCTTCAAACCATGTTGATTGCACGCGGCCTTCGTATCGAAGTTGGCACCCGGACTCTTCTCGACGGTGCCGCATTTAGCGTGCAATCAGGTGACCGTATTGGCCTCGTCGGCCGAAACGGCGCTGGGAAAACCACACTGATGCGAACCTTGATGGGCCACCTGGAAGCTGCCGCTGGCACCGTGTTGCGTTCCGGTCAGATCGGGTACTTCTCACAGGAGGCAGCTCTCCCCGACCTCGAACATCCCGATGCCACCGCTCTGGAACGCATCCTCATGGCGCGTGAAATCGGAGTGATGCAGCGTCGTATCGAGGACGCCCGCGCCCGACTCCACGACATCGATGGGGAGGAGCGAGACCGCGGTATCGCCCGATTCAGTCGTCTCTACGACGAATTCGAAGCCAAAGGTGGATTCGTCGCCGAGGCCGAAGCCAAGCGGATTGCGGCCAAAATCGGTATCGGCAACGACGAGCTTCATCAACCCGTGAAAACGATGTCCGGTGGCCAGAGACGTCGCGTCGAGTTGGCTCGACTCCTATTCGCCGAGACCGACGTGATGCTTCTCGATGAGCCGACCAACCACCTCGATCTCGACGCAAAGTCCTGGTTGATCGAGTACCTCAGCACCTACAAAGGCGGAATGTTGGTGGTCTCTCACGATCTGCCTCTGCTCGACGAGGCGATTACCACAGTTCTGGCCCTCGAGCATGGAGAGCTTGAGGCCTACCGGGGTAACTACAGCAACTACCTGGTCGAGAAGGACCTCCGCCAAGAGCGAAAGGAACGAACCAGGAAACACCAGGATGAGGCGATTGACCGGCTCGAGCACAATATCCGACGCTTCAAGGGGACTACCGAGAAGATGGCCAAGGTCGCCCGCGCCATGGAAACTCGCGTCGATCGGATGAAGCGTGAGTTGGTCGAAGTTCAGAAAGGCGGCAAGCGAGTCAAGGTCGCCTTCCCACAACCCAGCCCCTCCGGCCGAGTTCCCCTCGGTGCCGCGGGGATAGCCAAGGCCTTCGGTGACAATGTCGTCTTTGTCGACATCGAATTCGCAGTCGAGCGAGGGGAGCGAATGCTGCTTATCGGCCTCAATGGTGCGGGAAAGACGACTCTGCTCCGCATTCTCGCGGGAGTTGAGACCGCAGATCTAGGTGAGGTCTCGCTAGGGCACAACGCGTCCGTTGGGTACTACGCCCAAGAGCATGAGCAGATTCGCCCTGGTGTCAATGTTCTTGATCACATGCGGGAGGCGGCACGACTCCCGGACCAGACATTGAGGACCATGCTGGGGGCGTTCCTTCTCGGTGACAAGGTCGAACAGCATGCGTCGACGCTTTCGGGTGGGGAGAAGACCAAGCTTGCCCTGGCGATGCTGGTTGCGTCCCGCCCTAACGTCCTTTTGCTCGACGAGCCGACCAACAACCTCGACCCACAGGCGAAGGAGGCGTTGCTCGATGCTCTGACCATTTACGAGGGGACTGTGGTGATGGTCAGTCACGACACTGACTTTGTGGCTCAACTGATGCCAGACCGTGCCGTACTCATGCCCGACGGTGAGATGCGTTTCTTCGACGAGGAGTTACTGGACCTGGTCGCTCTGGCCTGATACCCCGCAGCCAGGGTTATCTTTCGTGGCGAGCCGATATGTCCGGCCGCCAAACCAACCTCGCCCTCCTCGGCCTCACGGCCCTCGCCTTTGTCACCGGCTTTGGCGCCTTCTCCGTTGGCACCCAGACGGGTTGGGTCGTTGTTGTCGCGCATTCGACGATCGGTCTTGCCACCCTGCTGGTGGCACGCGCCAAGACGTCTGTGGCCCGACGTGGATTGGCTCGGAATAGATCCGGCAAGGCACTCTCTATCTCCCTTGCGGTGACAGCCATCCTCACTGTTGCGACCGGTCTCTTACAGGTGAGTGGGCTCGCTCCCAATCTGGCCGTGGTGACGACGATGCAGGTCCACGTTGGTGCTGGAGTCACCCTCGTCGTCCTAACCGCGATTCACCTCTTTCAACGCCCTGTCCTTCCGAGAGTTGCTGATTTGAGTCGGCGAAATCTGATCCGATTCGGTGGCCTTCTCGGAGGGGCAGGACTGTTGTACGTGGGAATCGAAGCCGTATGGGGGGTGACATCAGCACCGGCGTCTTCTCGACGCTTCACCGGCTCACATCGGATCGAGGACATTGCAGATGTCCCAGCAACAGAGTGGCTCAACGACGCCGACCCACAGTTGGATGACTCGCATCAGATAGCTCTGGCTGGATCGTTTATCAACGTCCCTGATCTCACCTCATTCGACGACAGCGAGACTGCGACTCTCGATTGCACTGGTGGCTGGTACACGAAGCAGACATGGTCCGGTGCCCGCCTCGACCGATTCATCGATCCCAAGGCGGGGGAGAGCATTGTCGTCAGGTCGGTGACTGGCTACTGGCGCAGGTTCCCGATTCGTGACGCCTCGTCTCTTCTGCTGGCCAGTCATGTCGATGGGCGTCGTCTTTCATCGGGACATGGAGCGCCGGTGCGACTGGTGGCACCGGGGCGTAGAGGCTTCTGGTGGGTCAAGTGGGTAGACACGATCGAAGTCGACGACCGACCGTCCTGGTGGCAGCCCCCACTTCCGATCGCCTAAGCCCGTTGTCATTGTTGGGATCGTTTCGATCCGTAATCTGGAGGCATGCAGCCCATCGAGATTGCGAAGTGGAGTGAAGTGACCGACAGCGAGGCTCCCGGTCGACGAAGCGGCCCATCGGCTCAAGCGTCGATACTTCGAGGCATTGGCGGCGTTGATGCTTTTACTGGCCCCTGCGATGGGTTATTTCCACCTGAGTGAGTTCGACACCGGTGATCTGACCACCTCCGACTGTGAGATGGTGCACCTCACCGGCATCGGGTCCGGAGGAGTCAAACTGGGTGCATATTGAGGTCAAATAGAGTCGGAGATGAGCATCACACTCCCCAAACGTAAGGGCAATAGCCCCAATGTCAGCCGTGGCATTCCGCACATACAGCTCGACCAAACGTCGAGCAAGGCAGTGCTAACCCAGTTGACAGAATGGGCTTTCTCACAGCCACGGGTTGTGGAGCGCCCTAGTCGCGCCTCGCTTCCAGGCACACGTGCCCTCAATCTGGCACCTGAGTTCGAGCCGAACGGCGAGGCGATGATCGTGGGTCGCGAATTCGCTCACATCCACCCTATGACTTCAGGTAGCGGAAGTATGCATATGAGGCTGCCGCCCAAAATGGCCAGCGATATTGTTGACGCTGGTTGGGGTGAGCGGCATCCGTTCGCTCTGGACGGGACGATGCCCAACATGGTGATGGTTTATTCGCCACGCACCAAGGACGAACTCGAAGTGATAAAGGCCATAATTACTTCTGCCGTTGCGTTCGCATCGGCGAACGATGTTTAAGGAGTTTCGCAAACGGTTTTGGCGCCCTCCGCGGGCCCACGGAGAGGTCATCGAAGACCGCTCAGTCAGCTTTCTCGAACTCTTCTACGACCTCGTCTATGTCGTGGTCATTGCGTCGGCCGCCGCCACACTCGCTCACGAGATCACGTGGCGCGCAGTGGGTGAATTCGTTGTCATCTTCAGTCTGATTTGGCTGGCTTGGACCAACGGAACATTTCTCCACGATCTTCACGGTCGGGAGGACATCCGGACCCGGGCCATCACCTTTGCTCAGATGCTTTTCCTTGTTTGGCTGGCCGTGTACATCGGTGATGCAGCTCACGCCGGAGGTCAGGGTTTCGCGCTGATCTACGCGGGATTCATCGGTCTTCTCATCTGGCCCTGGTATTCGGTACGCAGACTCGACGACCCGATTTATGACTCTGTCACCGGCAGATACTTGAAGCTGATGGCAGCGACCATGATCGCCATGTTCGGCTCGGCTTGGCTGCAGGACGGATGGAGGGTGGTCGTCTGGGCTGT
Organism: uncultured Acidimicrobiia bacterium; assembly: GCA_964195235.1. GTDB lineage: Bacteria > Actinomycetota > Acidimicrobiia > Spongiisociales > ZC4RG35 > CAXMPK01. Next base: position 34,690 of record CAXMOW010000006.1, read on the forward strand.
GCTCGTAGTGATTTGGCTCCTCGCGTACCTCTTCTTGACGCGGTCCGCTCTCGGTGTCGGGGACGAGGGGTTGGCTATCGGCGATTCGCTCGTGGAGAGATTCGGGTTGTTCATCATCATCGTCTTGGGGGAGGTGGTAGTCGGCGTTGTCGACGGGCTGCGAAATGCAGACCGTGAACCGCTGACAATGGCGACCGGTCTTCTGGCTCTGGCAATCGGCTTCGGCCTGTGGTGGAACTATTTCGATCTGACGGGCAGACGCCACCCCAGAAACGACAGAAACGGGGCACCGATATGGATAGTCATCCACCTGCCACTCACCTTGTCGATAGCTGCTGCGGGGGCTGCGATGGTGGTCGTGGTTGAGCACGCCACGGACTCGCGTGTCCCATTGGAGGCATCATGGTTATTGGCCGCAGCCGTCAGTTTGGGTTTGCTGTCTCTATCGGTCCTCGTGCGGTCCCTTGCCGACTATGAGCTCTTGGCGGCGGTCTACGAACCCACCTCGCGTGTGATGATGGTGGCTGCGTTGGTGGTCTTGGTCATCGGCTCGATGCGTCCGCCCGCTCTTCTTCTGGTTTTCTTGTTGGCAGCGATCCAGGCAGCGGTCTGGGTATATGCCGTCACTCTCTGGCTACAAACTGAGGATGCGGCAACAACCATGGAGTAAATCGGGCATAGATGAGCGGATTCCGACCGGATACGGGCCGTACTACCTGAGGTATGTGGTGGACAAACAAACGTTCGTTTGTTTAGAATCGGATACATGACACCCGAGGAGCATTTTCAGGCGATCGTTGACGCCGAGGACAAGATCGAGCCAACCGACTGGATGCCGGAGGGCTATCGCAAAACCCTGATTCGCCAGATCGCCCAACATGCCCACTCCGAGGTGATTGGGATGCAACCAGAGAGCAACTGGATCACCCGTGCCCCCAGTCTTCATCGCAAAGCCATCCTCATCGCCAAGGTCCAGGACGAGGCCGGCCATGGGCTGTACCTCTACTCGGCCGCAGAGACTCTGGGTGTGAACCGCGATGAGATGCAGGAGTTGCTCCACCAAGGCAAACACAAGTACTCGTCCATCTTCAATTATCCGTCTCTGAGCTGGGCCGATATGGGCACGATCGGCTGGCTGGTCGACGGCGCTGCCATTACCAACCAGGTGATGCTCACAAGGTGCTCCTACGGCCCCTACGCGAGGGCGATGGTCCGCATCTGCAAGGAGGAATCGTTTCATCAGCGCCAGGGTTATGAACTTCTGATCACCCTCTGTCAGGGCTCGGCAGAGCAGAAGGCGTTGGCTCAAGATTCGCTCAACCGCTGGTGGTGGCCGTCCCTGATGATGTTTGGCCCTCACGACTCCGAGTCACCCCACACCCAGCAGTCAATGGCATGGAAGATAAAGAGGGTTACCAACGACGACCTTCGCCAGCAGTTCGTCGACATGACTGTTCCGCAGGCCGAATACCTCGGTCTCGACATCCCCGACCCTGAGATTCAGTGGAACCCGGAGCGTGGCCATTATGACTTCGGTGAGATCGACTGGGACGAATTCTGGCGGGTAGTCAAAGGCAACGGTCCGATGAACAGAGAGCGGGTTGCGCACAAGGTCAAGGCATGGGAGTCCGGTGCCTGGGTACGTGAGGCCGCAACGGCTCATGCAAAGAAGAACAAGAGAGCGAGGACCGCAGCGTGACATACGACGTACCGGTTGCCCCTGGCGAGTCGGCAGACATCGAAGAGTCGACCCAGCTAAACGCTGACGCCTGGCCGATGTGGGAAGTGTTTGTCAGAGCAAGAAGAGGGATCTCTCACGTACATATCGGGAGTCTCCACGCGCCAGATGACGTCACCGCACTCGAGAACGCCCGTGATGTGTATACGCGTCGCGGCGAGGGAGTGAGCGTCTGGGTCGTTCCCAGCACCGAAGTGTCGGCATTCGAGCCAGATGCGGCTGCCGAGTATGTGGAGGCGAATGACAAGGTATACAGACTCGCCACTCACTACGACATCCCAGAAGAAGTGGGGCAGATGTGACACTCGCGAGCAAGGCACCCCAAGGGACCCCAATACCCGACGCCGGCGACAGATTCACCATGCTGTTGGCCCACGCCGACGACAACATGGTCACTTCGCAGCGTATGGCAGAGTTGATCTCCAACGCTCCGGAGTTGGAGCTCGACATCGCTGTCGGCAACACTTCTCTTGATCATCTTGGGGTAGCCCGGGCGCTTTACACACTCGCGGGGGAGGTCGAAGGTGAGGGACGTGGGGAGGATGAATTCGCCATGTTCAGAACCGAGCGGGAGTACACCAATCTCCTCCTTGTCGAGCAACCAAACGGTGATTTTGCCCAGACCGTTGTCCGACAGTTTCTCTTTGACGCGTATCAGAAAGAGCTGTGGACCGAGCTGGCTGAGTCAAACAATGAGACGTTGGCCGGAATCGCGGCCCGCGCATTCAAAGAGAATTCGTATCACCTGCGTTTTTCCTCGGGATGGGTCATCCGTCTTGGCGACGGCACCGAGGAGTCACATCGGCGCAGCCAGATGGCCGTCTATGACCTCTGGCAGTACACGACTGAGCTGTTTGAGAACAACAACTACCGGTCGGCGTGGGATCAAGAAGTCGAATCGGTCCTGGCAGAGGCCACCCTCGACCTGCCGGACGACGGATATCAGCGGACCGGAGGCCGAAGCGGTTTTCACACCGAACATCTCGGTTTCATGCTTGCCGAGATGCAATGGATGCAGCGCAGTTATCCGGACATGGAATGGTGAGCACCACCACGCTCGAGGTGGCCGACGTTCGTGAGATTCTTTCTCAGGTAGTCGATCCCGAGATTCCCGTTCTCACGATCGAAGATCTGGGAGTTCTCCGGTCTGTCGAAGTCATCGATCCTCGAGTGATAGTCACGATCACTCCGACATACTCGGGCTGTCCTGCGATGCGTCAGATCGAAGACGATATTGGGTCGACACTCCACAGACATGGCTTCGAACAGGTTGAAGTTCGCACGGTCCACTTTCCTGCTTGGACCACAAGCTGGATCACAGAAGACGGCCACCGCAAGTTGGCTGAGTTCGGGACTGCGCCTCCCACAGCCGAGAGTGAAGTGCTCTGCCCGCGGTGCGACGCGTCCGCACCGAAGATGATCGCCCGGTTTGGTTCGACTGCCTGCAAGGCACTAATGGTGTGCAGCTCTTGTGGAGAACCGTTCGACTACTTCAAGGAGTTCTAGTGAGCGAATTGGTATTCCATGAGCTCCGTGTCACCGAAGTCACCGAGCTCACTGACGATTCGGTGGCCATAACTCTCGATGTCCCTCCGGAACTCGCCGACACCTTTGAATACCTGCCAGGTCAGCATGTCACCGTCCGTTCGATGATTGACGGCGAGGACGTTCGGCGTTCTTATTCGATCTGCGCCAGCGTCAACACTGGAAAGCTCAGAGTAGGAGTCAAGAGACTCCCCGGAGGCGCATTCAGTACCTTCGCTACCGGTGAGCTGGGAGCCGGCGACACCCTTGAAGTCATGTCTCCGGTTGGCGAGTTCACGATTGATCTCGACATGACGAAGCCTCGCCGAGCGGTTGCTATTGCGGCCGGATCGGGGATAACTCCGGTGTTGTCGTTGATCTCTTCGTCTTTGGAGAGCGAACCCGAGTCCTCGTGGACACTGATTTACGGCAACCGGACCGGCAACAGCGTGATGTTCCTCGACGAATTGGAAGGTCTGAAAGACCGATTTCACGCTCGGTTTCAACTCTTTCACATTCTGAGCCGAGAGGGCTCCGATGTTCCCTTGCTTTCTGGTCGCATAGATCCGCAGAAGATCAACACGATCTATTCGAGACTTCTCGATGGCGAGCGAGTCGATAGTTGGTATCTGTGTGGCCCTTACGACATGGTGAAGATGGCTCAAGAAACACTTGGTTCCCTGGGCGTTGACGATTCGAAGATTCATGATGAGTTGTTCTTCGCGGGCCCTGTCGACATGTCAACGCTGCCACCAGAGCCACCGGTTGGTGAAGGGTCAGTTGACCTGACGGTGATCCTCGACGGACGGGCCGTTGACACGAGGATGACTCCTGAAACCTCCATCCTCGACGCTGCGTTAAGAGTCCGCACCGAGTTGCCTTTCTCCTGCAAGGGAGGGATGTGCGCCACATGCAAAGGCCGCATCGAAGAAGGCGAGGTCAAGATGGATAAGAACTATGCCCTGATCGATTCCGAGGTTGACGCCGGATACGTCCTCACCTGTCAGTCCCATCCGCTGACTGACAAGGTGGTTGTGCGATACGACCACCGCTAATGGTCACGACTCGCAATACCAGGGGAGATGTGGTGGCGGCTGCGGGTCGGCTCTTTGCGGAACGTGGTTACCACGGCACCTCGATGCGCGATCTGGGCAAAGAGTTGGGACTCCTCGGCTCGTCTCTCTACTCCCATGTGGAGTCCAAACAGGACTTGCTTGTAGACGTCGTTGGAGAGGGAGCCAGGTTGTTCGAAGCCTCGGCTGCGATGGCAACCGAGCACGATGGATCGGCAGCAGAATTGCTCGCCGCGCTAATCCGCGGTCACGTTGAAGTTGTGCTCGACAACCGCGATATTGTCCGTACCTTTCTCAATGAGGCCCGAATGCTTGACAGCGAACATAGGGAACGTGTCATTGAAGCGAGAGACCACTACGAAAAGGCTTTTCGAAGGGTGCTTCAGGCCGGAGCCGCCGACGGCTCGTTTCGACGCGAGGTCGATCCGAAGACCGACACCATCTTCGTCCTCTCGGTTCTGAACGCGGTTGAGCGTTGGTACGACCCTGTTGGTGAACTAGACCGTCCGGCGCTGGTATCCGCCATCACCGAGTTTGCGCTGCGAGGGCTTACCTAGACGACTGTCTCCTGGTTCTTGCCGCGTTTTGCTGGAGGCGACATGGGAATATCTAGCGTTCTCGTCAGCTGGTGAAGGCATTTCAAAGGACAAGAAGGACTGGTGGAAACTTGCAGCGGTTGCTGCCGTTGCCGTCGCATTGGCAGGTCTAGGGACCGTCATCGCTTCCAATCTCGCACCATCCTCAGCCTCACGCGGTTCGGAGACGGCTCAACCGAACACGACTACGGCGAAGCAGACGTTGACAACAATCGTCTCGGGCCCTGCGGCAACCACCTCCTCTTCTCTGTCATCGTCCACCACAATTGGGGGCGCGCCAGCATTCATTGAGCCATCCGACACCATTCTCGAGTTTGGTGACACCGACACGACACACGGCTTAGATCTGACCAACACCGGCGAGACCCCAGCGTCGTGGACGATCCTCTCGGCGAACGCCAGTCTGACCGCCAGTCCATCGGCCGGTGAGATCGAGGCCGGTGAAGTTGAGTCGGTATCGATTGTCCTCGATCGCCAGACACTGGATGAAGGTGAGTTGGACGCCACCCTGACTCTGACGTGGGACAACAGCGAGCAACAGATCTTTGTTCGCGGGGTCCACGCCGAGAACCCAATCATCATCGGTCCCACGGCGACACCGTCCATTGTCTTCTCCCAGGGCCTATCCACCTGCAGCCCCGCCAAGACCACGATCACTGTTCGAGTCAAAGACACATCCGAGTTGGCAGGGGTGCTGGTTCGTTGGACGAGCGGCGGCGATGGCGGAACAGTGGAGGTCCTGATGACCGCAGTCGACGAGGAGAATTATCAGGCGGTGATAGGACCGTTCACCACCATCGCTCCACCCGACGTCAAGATCGTGGCACGGGACATACACGACAACGCCGGAGGTGCTGCGGTCGCCTTAGTGGTTGCGCCATGTCCATGATGCTTTGGTGGCCTTTCGCCGAGGTTTGTGATCGGCCGGTGGATCGGCCATCGTTCTTGCGATGAGAATCGTCCTCGCCTATTCAGGTGGCCTCGACACATCGGTGATCCTCGCTTGGCTCAATGAGGAGTACGACGCCGAGGTGATTGCATACACCGCCGACGTCGGTCAGGGTGTTGAAGTCGCCGAGGCTGAGGAAAAGGCTCTGGCCACCGGTGCCATGGCCGCTGTAGTGGATGATCTTCGTGAGCCATTCGTTGCTGAAGCTGTCTTTCCGGCAATCAGAGCCGCGGCCGTTTACGAGACCGAGTATCTGCTTGGGACGTCATTGGCGCGGCCGATCATCACCCAAGGGATGGTGGCGACCGCGCTCGAATACGGTGCTGACGCCGTGGCTCATGGCGCCACCGGCAAAGGAAATGACCAGGTTCGGTTCGAGCTCTCCACAGCTGCATTGGCCCCGGATCTGAGGACCATCGCCCCCTGGCGGGAGTGGGACATGAATGGCCGCTCCGATCTCGTCGCGTATGCCAAGGCGCGTGACATCCCAGTTCCGGTCACCAAAGAGTCCCCGTATTCGATGGACGCCAATCTCTTTCACATCTCTTATGAGGGCGGGGTTCTCGAGGATCCGTGGGTCGCGCCTCCTCCAGGAATGTTCCGATTGACCTCCGATCCCGAGGCGGCTCCCGACGAACCTCAAGAGATAACCATCGGTTTCGAAGGAGGAACGCCAGTTTCCGTTGAGGGCGAGCGCCTGAGTCCAGTTGAGCTTTTGACTCAGCTCAACACGACCGCGGGTCGCCATGGCGTCGGCCGAATCGACATCGTTGAGAACCGCTTTGTTGGCATCAAGAGCCGGGGCGTTTACGAAACACCTGGTGGAACGGTTCTTCATGCAGCCCGACGAGCCATCGAGACATTGACGCTCGATAGAGAGGTACTTCACCTGCGGAACGATCTGGCCACTCGGTATGCCCGGATCGTCTACAACGGATTCTGGTTCTCGCCGGAACGAGTGGCACTCCAGGAGACCATGGATTCCCTTCAGTCGTCCGTGACCGGAGAAGCACGTCTGGTCCTGTACAAAGGCTCGGTGCGGGTGGTGGGACGTCGCTCACCCAACACGCTCTACGACCCCGATATCGCCACCTTCGAGACCGACAAGGTCTATCGACAAGCTGACGCTGAGGGTTTCATCAACCTCAACGCCCTCCGGATCAGAGGGTTTGGTAGCGGATCGTGACACTCTGGGGCGGTCGTTTTGAGGGGTCGATGTCAAAGGGAACCTGGGATTTCACCACTGACGAGAGTGATCGTCGTCTGCTGATCGTCGACATCATCGGATCGATTGCCCATGTCACCATGCTCGGTGAGGTCGGGATCGTCATGACCGAGGATGCCGCCGCTCTCAAAGATGGTTTGAATCAGGTTCTGACTGAAGCAGAAAACGGGGAGTTCAAGTTCTTCGAGTCCGATGAAGATGTGCACTCTGCGGTGGAGCGCCGTCTGGGTGAGATCGTGGGCGACGTTGCTGGCAAACTCCACACCGGTCGATCTCGAAATGATCAAATCGCCCTCGATCTGCGTATTTACCTGAGCCGAGCCGGACGGGCACGAGTCGAAGGGCTGCGTGGTCTGGCGTCGAAACTTGCCGACCTGGCAGAGGGACACATCGACACTGTGATCCCTAGCTACACCCATCTTCAGCAGGCCCAGCCAACAACTCTGGGCCACCATCTCCTGGCTTATGCATGGATGGCGTTGAGATCGATGGACCGTTTCGCCGATGCCCTGAAGCGAATTGAGATCTCTCCACTAGGCGCAGGTGCCGCCTCCGGTTCAACCCTTCCACTCGATCGGGAAATGACCAGTAGGGAGCTCGGCTTTGCTGCCCCGATGGCTAATTCGCTGGACGCGGTCGGTACTCGAGACTTCGTCGCCGAATACGTCTTTTGTTGTGCTCAGGCCATGACAGAAATGTCACGACTAGCTGAGGAGATCATTCTGTGGGCAAGCAAGGAATTCGGCTGGGTTCGATTTGGTGACGATGTGTCGACGGGGTCGTCGGCCTTGCCCCAGAAGCGAAACCCCGATATCGCCGAGCTGATTCGAGGTCGAGCCGCCACATTGACGGGAGACCTTGCCGCGATTCTTGCGCTTCAGAAGGGCCTTCCCCTCGCCTACAACCGTGACCTCCAGGAAGATAAGCGAATCGTCTTTCACGCAGATGACACGCTGGCATCTGCGCTTCAGGCGATGATCGAGATGCTCGGCGGCATCGAGTTCGACCCACCACTTCCAGGTGCCGAGACGGTAAGTCTTGACCTCGCGGAGGCACTGGTGGCGCGTGGCGTGGCGTTCCGGGAGGCCCACACTGTTGTAGGCAGGCTTGTGGCTCACCTCGAGGAATCAGGCCGCGGTCTTGATGCCGCCACGATGGAAGACCTCGAGGCGATCGACTCCAGATTTGAGATCTCCGATCTCGGGCTGACTGACGTGAATGTGTCGATTGCCAATCGGGTCACATTGGGTTCAGGGAGTCCAGACTCGGTCCGGGACCAGATCGAGCAAATACGCCGATTGACTTAGTGGTCCGAGCTACCCACCGTTGGACGAGGTGGCATTGACAGTCCATGTGCCGTGAGAGCGGATCAGCTGCTCGATGTCGCCTTCACCGAGTTTCGACTTGGCGGCTTCGACTTGTGCCTGAACTTCGTGGTCATAGACGGCCCTCTCAACATTTCGAAAAACACCGAGAGGGGTTGGCCCATATGGGCCATGAGAGAGTCTGCTCAGGGCGAAAGCCGTCGAAGGATCCTGACGTGTCTCGTCATGTACGAGGATCGCTTTCGGATCGACCGAAGACGAGTCGACGATCTGTGCCTCTCCGCCACGCATCACCACGGCTTTGGCCCCACTGTCAAAGACGATTGGCTTTCCGTGCTCGAGGTCTACACGATTGTGAACCCGCTCTTCTTTGCCTGTCAGCTGGATGAAGGCCTTGTCGTTGAACACATTGCAGTTCTGATATATCTCGATGAACGCCGAACCTTGGTGTTCGTAGGCGGCCCTGAGAATGGACTGAGTGTGGTTGCGATCCATGTCGAGCGTTCGGGCCACGAACGAAGCTTCAGAGCCGAGGGCGAGTGAAACAGGGTTGAACGGATAGTCGATCGAGCCGAAGGGCGACGACTTTGTTGTCTTACCCACCTCCGAGGTCGGAGAGTATTGGCCCTTCGTCAGACCATATATTTGGTTGTTGAACAGGAGGATCTTGATGTTCACGTTGCGTCGGAGAGCGTGGATCAGGTGATTCCCACCGATGGACAGAGCATCGCCGTCACCTGTAACCACCCACACAGAAAGGTCGGGTCGGGTTGAGGCGATACCAGAGGCGATGGCCGGTGCCCGTCCGTGAATCGAATGCATGCCGAATGTATTCACGTAATAGGGGAATCGGGACGCACATCCAATGCCCGAGATAAAAACGAACTCCTCACGGGGACGTCCGAGTTCGGCCAGGAATCCCTGCACCGAGGCAAGGACGGTGTAGTCACCACATCCTGGACACCAACGCACCTCCTGGTCCGTCTGAAAGTCCTTACGGGTATACGAGGGCGTTGTCACTTGATCATCTCCGCGATTTTGTCTTCGATGTCGGTCACTCTGAAAGGCTCGCCAGATACCTGATTGAGTCCGGTCGCATCTATCAGGTATTCGGCCCTGATCACTTTGAGTAGTTGCCCGGTATTCATCTCGGGTATCAGGAGCTTGTGATAAGAGTTCAAAACCTGCCCGAGGTTGTTCGGGAGCGGGTTGAGATGTCTGAGATGAGCCGATGCCACTTTGTGCCCCAACTGACGCATGCGGTTGGCTGCGGCGCGAATCGATCCGTAGGTCGATCCCCATCCGAGAACCAGAACCGAGGCGTCCTCATCCCCAAAAACCTCTATGTCCGGCACGTCATTGGCAATGTTCGCCACTTTCCACGCCCGGGTGTCAGTCATCAGTTGATGGTTTCCCGGGTCATAGGAGACGTTTCCGGTAATGGCGTCCTTCTCGAGACCACCAACACGGTGCTCGAGGCCTGGGGTTCCCGGGATCGCCCAAGGTCGGGCGAAGGTGTCCACGTCGCGCAGGTATGGCAGGAAGGTTCCGTCGGGACCGTTGACATGCTTGGCGAATTCGACCTTGAACTCGGGTATCGCATCGATATCAGGGAGCAGCCAGGGCTCGGATCCGTTGGCGATGTAATTGTCACTGAGAACAATCACCGGCGTCATGTACTTGATGGCGATTCGTGCCGCCTCGATAGCCATTTCGAACGCCTCGGATGGTGTGGCTATGGCCAAGATCGGTAAGGGTGACTCACCGTGACGTCCGTATAAGGAAAAAAGCAGGTCGGACTGTTCCGGTTTCGTCGGCAAACCAGTTGAGGGGCCACCCCGCTGAACGTCGAGCACGATCATGGGAAGTTCGAGCATGAACGCCAGGGAAATTGCTTCGCTCTTCAGAGCGATTCCAGGCCCGGACGACCCGGTGACGGCCAGGTTTCCTGCAAAGGCGGCGCCGATAGCGGCCCCTACCCCGGCGATCTCATCTTCGGCCTGAAACGTGCGGACACCGAAGTTCTTGTGTTGGGACAGCTCATGGAGGACATCCGACGCCGGCGTTATCGGGTAGGTCCCATAGAAGAGCGGAATCCCAGCCTTCTGCGAAGCGGCGATGAGGCCCCATGCCAGCGCCGTGTTGCCATTGACGTTGGTATACGTGCCCGGTCGGAGCTCAGCCGGCTTGACTTCGAAGGTGTTCTTCGTCGCCTCGGTGGTAATCCCGAAGTTGTATCCGGCCTTGAACGCAGCTGTGTTGGCAGCGGCTACTTCGGGCAGTTTGGCAAACTTCTTCTCGACCCACTCGATGGTGGGTTCGGTCGGGCGGTGGAAAAGCCAAGCCATCAGACCCAAAGCGAAGAAGTTTTTGGAGCGGAGCACGTTTCTCCCGCTGACACCGCTGTCTTTGACGGCTATTTTGGTGAGGTCATCCATCGGGACTTCGATCACTCGGTAGCCCTCGAGGCTGTCGTCTTCGAGTGGGTTGTTCTCATAACCGGCCTTGGCGAGATTTCTCTCGTCAAAGGTGTCGGTGTTGATCACGAGGGTGCCACCTTGGCGAAGGTCCTTGAGATTTGTCTGAAGGGCGGCGGGATTCATTGCCACCAGGCAGTCGGGAGAATCACCGGCAGTGAGAATGTCGAAGTCGGCGATCTGAACCTGAAATGAGGAGACGCCGGGAAGAGTTCCTGCAGGTGCGCGAATCTCGGCTGGGAAGTTGGGGAGGGTCGCCAGGTCATTTCCAAAAAGAGCCGAGGCATCGGTGAACCGGTTTCCTGCAAGCTGCATGCCGTCGCCGGAGTCACCGGCGAAACGAACTACGAGTTTGTCGGCGACTTCAGTTGAGGTCGTCTCGGGCTCTGATGTGGCGATCTCGTCGGCCACTGTTCACTTCCTTGTAGATGTAAATGCTCCATCCAAGTCTATCCAGCGTGGGGGGTAGGGGAACTCATGGGGGCGGGTATGAAACGTGTCAGATCTTCGGAATCGAGGTGTCGGCCGAGACCGATCAATGCGATCTCAGAGTCTTGTGGCCCGATGATCTGAAGAGACGCCGGGGGGTGACCGGAATCTGCCAATGGAAGGGCGATCGCTGGGTGAAGCGAGTGGTTGACGATCGCAGAGAAGTAGGAAAGTACTGCCCGGTAATGCCGACCACCGATGAGATCATCGCCGATCAGCTTGCGACGAACCGGTACGGTCGGTGTGATCAAGAAATCAATAAGTCCAAAGACGTCTGAGAACCTCTCGCGAATCGTCTGTTGCCACTTGCGTGCTGTCTCCACATCAGAGGCAGTGACCAGGTCAGCTGCGTCGAGGCGCTGTCTCACGTCAGGGCCGTATTCGCTTCCAGCCTGACGAAACTCGCGATGGACCTCCCTTACCTCCTCGGAGATCGCATTCCACAGTTGATCCGACGGGAGAACATCGGGCATCTCGATGGGGTGAATCACGTGGCCAAGGGATCCAAGGGTGTCGATGGCATTCTGGAAATCGGAGGCGATGTCGTCGTCGGTTGGGGAGCGCTCGAACCAAGGCTCGGGCACGCCGAAACGGAGATGTGTCTGTTCTGGTTCGGGCGCTGTGTCTCCTGACATCGCTCGATAAGAAGCCTCGATGTGGTCTATTGAGTCAGCCAGCGGCCCAACGGTGTCGATTGAAGGAACCAGCGGAAAGACACCTTCAAGAGAGATGCGTCCATGAGTTACTTTGAGTCCGTATGTGCCGCAAAGGGCAGCGGGGACCCTGACCGACCCGCCCGTGTCGGTACCTAGCGCGATTGGAACGATTCCAGCGGCCACCGCCGCTGCGGATCCACCAGAGGACCCACCTGGTGAGGTTGTGGGATCCCAAGGGTTCTTCACGGCCCCCCAAAATGGGTTCTCAGATGAGAAACCAAAGGCGAACTCGTGGAGACCAGTCCGGCCGATAGCGACACCCCCCGCCTGTTCGACTGCGCTGACACAGAGCGCTGACCGTTCCGGTGTCACCCGGTAGAAGGATGACCCATTTGTTGTGGTGCGGTTGGCCTGATCAATCAGGTCTTTGACTGCCACCGGTGACCCGGCGAGCGGCCCGATGTCGTGACCGTCCTCGATCCTCTGATCCAGAGCCGCTGCCCGCTCGAGTGCACCCTTATTGTCGATCGAAGTGAAGGCATTGAGGGCCTCTTGAGACGCTTGAGCAGCCTCTAAGGCATGTGCGACTCGCTCAACTGTGGTACGTCCGGACACGGCCCGGGACGCTACTCCTCGATCGTGAGGCCAAGGTGGGTTGGAACCAGTGACATCCACGATTTACCTGGTGGCACCAACATCACCTCGCCGTTGGCATCAAGGAGGGAGAACCACACTTCCTCACTCTCGCGCTCCCAAGTCCCCTCAATCACTAGACCGTCGGCGAACACAAAAGCCTTGCCCGAACCGGTGACCCGGGAACTCGGCAGAGAACTACCAGACACCCCCGCTGGTGGGTGGGCGGTATACGACTCGGTAAAAAGAACGATGAGGATTGGAACGGAGACTCGCTGTTCCTTCCCATCGCTGTCGAGGTAGGTCCCATCTCTGCCGTACGCAGTCCGCAGCCACATCTTGGTCAACGGATCCCAATCCCAGACGACATCAGAGCTGTCAAGGTCGATGGTGACCGAGCTTGCCGTTTCGGCGAAATCAGAGAGGGGCCCGAATTCCCAGAATGGGCCAAGGGGTGGCGCATCGGAGTATCCGCGATCATCGGCTACGTCACGCAGAATGTTGGTGTCTACATAGAGGTTGTGTGGCGCATTCCGCTCCGGAATCCGGAAGGTTCCTTGCGACAGTTCCTTGATGAGGTTCACACCCTTGGATCGGATGAGACTCTGCACCCACGCTTGGGCGCCTGAGATGACGAAGGTCGGTTCTTCGAAGCCGGCGAGAATGGCTGCATCCGTTGGCCGACCTGAGCGGTTGGGCCCCAGGTACTCGGAATCGGACTCGTGCCAGAAGGTCAAGAATCGCGTTATCCCCTCCACTCTCAGCTCCACCACCATGTCGGCCTCTTCGATGCCGGATTGGGGGTTCGCCCTGGGATGGTTGTCGATCTTGACAACCATCAGCCGGCGCTGAAGCAGCTCATCATCCTCTACGGGGAGACCGTTGACGAGCGACGTCGAAAACGTCTCCGCCGTTGTGGTTGTGGTTGGCGGAATTGTCGTTGAGGTGGTTGTGGTGGAAGTTGTTGTCGGCTCGGAAGTAGATGTTGTGGTGTCGATCGGATCAGCCGTACTGGCACTGCAGGCTGACAGGATCAATCCGAACGCGACCAACCAGGCAGTTGTGGTGCGCATGTCGGGACGATCTTAGAAAAAGCCGAGCGTTACTCCCGGTCTTACTCGATGAGTGTTCCGCCTGTGACCTGAAGATGAGGAAGGGCTGTTTCGGGTTGGTCGACCGAAACAGCGAACTCAATGCCATCTGAAGTGGCTCGCAGAACGTAGATGGCGTCGATGTTCACCCCAGCGTCGGCGAGCGATCGCGTGAGTCGCGCCAACTCACCTGGACGGTGAGGTAACACCGCCGTGAGCACTGTGTTTTCTACGTTCCTCAGCGCTGCTTCGCTCAACACCCGTCTCGTGGTGGCCGCATCGTCAACAATTAGGCGGACGGTGCCGTCGCCATCGTGACCATAGGCTGTGAGAGCTTCGATGTTGACTCCGAAGGCGGCTAGAGCCTCGGTGAGCGAAGCAAGTCGTCCCGGCTGATTCTCCATCGCGACGACGAACTCTGTCATTACATGTTCGACTCTACGCATCGTTGATGGTCGCGCGCGCAAGAGTTGGGTCCGGGGGCTCCACTCGACCTCGCTCCATAAGGTAGGCGTGCCAGATGATGCGGGCAGCGATGGCTCGTATCGGCCGCCATGGCTCGCCGAGGATCTCGAGTTCGTCTTGTGTTGGAACCGAGTCCATCCCCAACAACTCCTGGGCGCCAACCTGTAGAGCGCGATCTCCAACAGGCCACATATCTACGTGGCGAAGCGCCGACAGCAGGTATGCGTCGGCGGTCCAGAGGCCGATTCCCTTCAGTTCAGTCAGGTGGGCCCTGGCCTGGGGAACCGACAGCTTGTCGAGACCATCGATGTCGAAGCTGCCATCGACTACGAGATCAGCAAGACCGAGGAGGTATTCCGTCTTTTGTCGAGTGACCCCAATTGAGCGCATGCCGTCCGACCCCAGCGCAGAAACTCGTCGGGGGGTCACCCCGCCGGTCGCCTCGTCGAGACGGCGGTACATTGCAGCGCCCGACTCCAACGACACTTGCTGCTCGAGGATCAGCAACACAAGGACGGGAAACCCTTGGCGTCGATGCCAAAACTTCGGGACCCCGTGACGATCGATGGCCGCGGCCAACGCCGTGTCCTCGGCGGCCAGCAGGTCACATCCCTCCCGAAACGTCGTTTCGTCGAGACGCTCGACTCTGGTCAAAACATGCTCGATTTCGATTGGACCCATTGTTCTCGAGTCGGAAAGTGTTGCCTCAGGATTGTCTGACAGAACCCACAGACGGTTCGATCCGAGAGCCGTTGGGGGCACAGCCACCCTTTTCACCATCCAGAAGTTCGCAAGCTCAGGGTGAGGAAAAACCACGACATCGCCAACCGACGGTTGGCGGGAGCCGGTTGCAACGATTTCTTCACCTGGAATCAGTGCTGGTCGCATCGAGTCCTCGGCTATGCGGAAGCGCTTCATCGTCATGGTGGGGTCATGAGTATGGTCCCGACACCGACCAGATAAGAAGGAGAACCATGCGTCAGGTAACTATCGCTCACGCCCATTGCGATCTCTATTGCGGGGTCTACGACCCGGCACAGGCAAAGATCGAGGCATTGTCCGTGTTGAAGATCGCCCAGAAGTATCAGGAGTCAGATGACGAGGTCTTCAGGGCTCGCGCTCTCGCATTGAAAGAGAAGCAAGCCGAAGAGGTGAAGCACCATCTGATGGTGCTCTGGGCCGACTTTTTCACGGCA
The DNA here is from genome assembly GCA_964195235.1 of uncultured Acidimicrobiia bacterium. Taxonomy (GTDB): domain Bacteria; phylum Actinomycetota; class Acidimicrobiia; order Spongiisociales; family ZC4RG35; genus CAXMPK01. The sequence continues at coordinate 50,127 of CAXMOW010000006.1, forward strand.
GACCACCGAACCGAGTTTTCCAATCTCGATGGCCTCTTCTGGAGTGCCATTCACCAGGCGGGCGAAGCCAAGAAGTCGGCAGATCCCGCCGAAGGTCAAAAATTGCTGGATCTAATAGATGAGATCAGCGATATCTTCTGGCAGACGGAGAAAGCCAAAGGCATGGGGGTCTACCCACCCGGCTAGATCGAGTCAATGTCTCCCGAGCCATCTGTTTCCCCGTTGGAAGACGAGCTGAACTTAGTTCGCGCCCAGTCGGCTACACGACCGGCCCAGACCAGGTCTTTCGAGAGGAGGGCTAGACCACCGATGATGGTGATTATTCCGGGCCCGGGCAGGACAAGCATGAAGACGCCGGCAATGATCAGGCCAAAACCTGCGGTAATTCGTCCGATGCGTGCCATACGGGGAAACCTATCTGACTCTGATTGACCTTGCGATGAGGGTTGTCCCCGGTTGGGCCCCGATTGGTTGGATAGCGTTTCAGTCGTCGTCGACGTCGTCTAGCGCGTCGTCCTCGAGTTTTGCGAAAACCGGCTCGATCTTCCCAAGAGATGTTCCGCCTACAACCTCCGGTGCCGACCAGCCCTCCACCTCAGAGCCGATGCCAAGCATCGTTCCAATGGTTGCTGCCGAAAAAGGGAGATAGGGGGAAAGGGCAACCCGAATTGCCGAAATCGCCTGGATGGCAGTCCAGAGGATGGTGCCGGCGCGGTCCTTGTCCTCTTTGAGAACGTTCCAAGGCTCGGTTGCATTGAGGTAGGCGTTGACCTCCGACGCGGCGTCCATGGAGGATCGCAGTCCCGCCCGAAGTTCGACCCGCTCAATATGAGCACCCACCGCCTCGAGGGTCACCGGTCCTAGATCCAGAATCAAACGATCTTCGTCGGTCAGGTCCCCCGGTTCTGGGACCAGATCATCGAAGTTGCGCGTGCTCATGGAAAGGACTCGATTAACCAGGTTCCCCCACGTCGCCACCAGCTCTTCGTTTATGCGTCGGATGATCTCTTCATCGCTCAGGTCGGTGTCGTTTTGCTCAGGGAGGTTGGCACCGATCGCGTAGCGGAGGCCGTCGGGCTGGAGACGCTCGTTGTACCAGCCGATGGGGCGCCCGATTCCCTTTGACTTCGATGCTTTGGCACCTTTGAAGGTGATGTACTGATTGGCAGGAACGTCAGTCGGCAGGTTCAGCTCCCCATGTCCGATGAGCATTCCCGGCCAGATCACTGCGTGGAAAGGGATGTTGTCTTTTCCAACGAAGTAGTAGGACTCCGCATCCGGGTCTTTCCACCACTTCTGCCACTGATCGGGATCGTCGGTATTCGATGCCCATTCAACTGCCGCCGAGAGGTAGCCGATCACGGCATCGAACCAGACATAAATTCGCTTGCCAGGACCCAAGTCGTCGACGGGCACGTCGACACCCCACTCGATGTCACGGGTTATCGCCCGTTCGGGGACTTCATCGAGCATGCCAAGCGCCCAGTTCTTCACGTGTTTGCGCCACGATGTCTTGGTGTTCAGCCAGTCACGAACCTCTGGCGCCAGGGCTGGCAGGTCAAGGAAAAAGTGCTCCGTCTCCCGTCGCTCTGGTGAAGCGCCACTCAGTTTCGAACGCGGGTTGATCAGGTCGGTGGCATCGAGAGTGCGACCACAGTTGTCACATTGATCTCCCCGGGCGTCCTCATATCCACAATGAGGGCAAGTCCCCTCGACGTAGCGGTCGGGTAAGAACCGCTCAGTCTCAGGGTCGTAGAACTGCTCGGAGGTCCGTTTGGTCAGATAGCCATGCTCGAGCAACTCAAGAAAGAACTGTTGGGTGACAGTGTGGTGATTGTCGGTCATGGTGGTGGTGAAGAGATCAAAGGAGATTCCGAGCGTCTCCCAGTAACCGAGGATCATCGGGTGGTATTTGTCGACGACTTCGCGCGGCGTGATACCCATCTCGTCGGCCTTGACGGTGATCGGCGTGCCATTGGCGTCAGAGCCGGACACCATCAGCACGTCGTTGCCAGCCGTTCGCTGGTATCGAGCGAAGATGTCAGACGGCAGGTAAGCACCCCCAAGGTGCCCGAGATGAAGCGGACCTTGCGCATAAGGCCAAGCAACGGCGACAAGGATGCGGCGACTCATTGGCCGGGGAGGGTAACGGGGCGCAGTAGCTGAGGTTTGCGAATCTAGGGCGAGGTGGTGACCGCAGAGAGGTGCTGGGTCGCCCGCTCGGCAAGGATGACCCCAGTGAGGATTAGAACGGCCCCACCGATAATGGCCAGTGTGATGGTCTCGCCCAAGAAGAGAACGGCAAAGGTCACGGCCACCACCGGCACCGAGTAGCCGGTCAGTGCAAGGCGCGATGCAGGGTTCATTCCGGCTGCCACCAGGAACGAAGCAAAGGCCAGTGTGGTCCCGATGGCGCCAACCCCAACGATTAGCAGCCAACTCGCACCGTCCACCGAAGCCACGTCAACGTCAAACAAGAGCGGTGTCACGACAAGGAGCACCACGGTGTTGACGGTGAATTGGGGGAGCACCAACTGGTCGCTGGGCACTTCTAGGGCGAACCTCCTGCTCAGGGCGCTGCCAACCCCTGCCAGTGCCACGCCGATGACCATCCAGCCAACCCCGCGCCACAGGTTTCCCACACCTTCGACGGTCTCGCCACCAATCCCGACAAGGACCGCCGAACCGATCAGGGCGATCAGGAGACCAGGAAACGACCGTGCCTGAAACCTCTCACCTGGCACCACGAAATGGGCGGCTCCGATAGTTGCCAGGGGAATCAGGGCAATCAATAGCCCACTGAGACTCACGGGAAGATCCTCTAATGCCAGAGTCATCAGGGTCATTGGAATGGCCATTGCCACTATCCCAAGCACGAAACCTCTTTTCCACGACTCACGACTCGTGGTGCGGAAGCGACCGGTGACCGCTATCACCAAAAGCAGGGTGATCATGGCGAACACCATCCGCAGCGGAACCAGTGTGAAAGTGTCCACCCCGCGAAGGATCGCGGCACGACTGAGAACGGCCGAAATACCCCACCCAAAGGTGGCGGCGACAAGCGGGGTCCATGGACTCACGAACGATGCAAGCTAGCCACACTCAATGTACAAGGGGAACTTGCCGATAACGTAGGGGGATGCGTTTTCGAACCTTCATTCTTATTACGGTGCTGGCTCTGATTGCAGCTGCTTGCGGTCCATCGACCGGCGGTTCCGATCCGTCGTCGACTGAAGGTCAGTCCGACGCGATTACCACGACTACGGACTCTCCGGAAGCGGTGATTTCGGCTCCCGACGCGATGCTCCTTTCCTACAAGCTTGTTGCCGGCGAGACGTACACCTACGACGTGGGTATCGATCAGCGCATCCAGATGATGGCTGAAGGTGACTCTGCTGCTCTTGGTGACGAGGAGATCCCAGGTGAGGTTGCGATCAATCTCAGCGGTACAACCACTTTCACCCATTCAGTGGCTGAAGGGCTTGAGCCGGGGACATTTGAGGTGACGATCAAGGGTGACTTCACCGACCTTGCCGTCACTGGGACAGTTGACGGTGAGCCGATTGAGGCCGATCTTCCTGACTTCGCCGAGATGGAGGCGATCGATATCACGATTGTGGTTGATGAGCAGGGCAACATCATTCCCCAGGACGATGAGGTGGGCGACATCTTCGGAGGCGACTTGGGCGGACTCGGGAGCCTTGGCAACTTTGCCGGTAGCGGCATGACACCCGGCCAGTTTGTTGGCCCACCACTCTCGGAAGAAGAAGTTACGGTCGGTGACACCTGGTCGGAGACAATCGAGCTTCCCGGTGTCATGACGGAAGACCCGGTTACGACCGAGATCAACTCCGAGGTGGTTGGCACCGACACCGTTGATGGTCATGAGGTTTTGGTAATCGACACCGAGTCGGTGACTTCGATGATCGAGTTTGATCTAGCTCAGTTCTTGATCGGGTTCTTCACTGCATTCGTGCCTGAAGATGGCACCGCTGAGTCGGACGCGCTCGTTGAGGACTTGCGGTTCCTATTCACGATTGACGAGACGGTTTCCAACATGACCACCTGGTTCGATGCCGAGACCGGCTACGCCCGCATGGCAGAGCTGAGCTCGTCAACACATTTCGTGATGGACATCAACATGCCCGACGACGAATCCGGTGAAATGATTGGGTTTGTGATGGACATGAGCATCGCTCAAGACATCACCTACCACCTCACCGATAACTCCGGGGCTTAGACCACTAGCCCATTCGGCGTAACATTCAGCCGGTGACCCTCGCACCTGCACGCACATCGATCCTGCCGGACCGAATCTCCACGCCGACCCTGCGCACCTTTCTCCGGGCAGTCCCGTCTGTGGATGAGGTAGGTGTTGTAGAGCGGGTTGACGCTCTTTCAAAACGCTCGATCAAGAAGGATTCGAAGCGGGCCGCCCTTGATTTGATCATTCGGATGATCGACCTGACCACGCTCGAGGGGAAAGACACGGCCGGGAAAGTGATCCAGATGTCGGCAAAAGGGATCCGTCCTGATCCGACTGATCCAAGTGTTCCGTCGGTGGCTGCGGTATGTGTATATCCGGCCATGGTCAAATACGCGGTCGGAGCAACCCTGGCATCAACGGTTCGTGTCGTCAGTGTTGCCACCTATTTTCCGTCCGGCATGGCCGACACAACCTTGAAGGTCGCCGAGACAAAGCAGGTTGTGGCAGAAGGCGCTGATGAAGTGGACATGGTGATCGACCGTGGTGCTTTCCTCAGTGGGGAGTATTTCAAAGTGTTCGACGAGATCCGACGGGTCAAAGAAGCATGTGGCGACACCCATCTCAAGGTGATTCTGGAAACCGGCGAGCTCGGAGGTCTCGACAATGTGCGACGTGCCTCGATGTTGGCGATGGGTGCCGGTGCAGATTTCATCAAGACTTCTACGGGGAAAATCCAGCCGGCGGCGACCCTTCCCGTCACACTTGTCATGCTGGAGGCTATCCGAGAGTTCCACGACTCCACCGGAGTCATGGTCGGTATGAAACCAGCCGGTGGTATTCGCACGTCGAAGGACGCGATCAAGTACCTAGTGGTTCTCAACGAGACACTCGGCGAAGCCTGGATGTCGCCAGACTGGTTCAGGTTTGGCGCCTCATCGTTGCTCAATGACGTCCTCATGCAGATCCGTTGGCTAGAAACGGGTAGATACGCGTCGCCCGACTACTTCACCCAGGACTGAACGTGGCCATAGCCAAGATCCCATCCACAACGCACGAGCCCCTTCTCTGGGAGTATGCAGAGTCACGCGAATCGACAGCCATCCTCGACCTTCGACCCAAATACGGGTTGTTCATTGATGGAAAGTTCCGGGCTCCGAAGTCCCGTAAGTATTTTCCGACAATCAATCCGGCGAACGAGGAACATGTGGCCGATGTGGCCGAAGCCGGTAAGGCCGATGTCGACGCGGCAGTAACCGCGGCGCGCCGTGCCTATGTCGACACTTGGGGACCGATGCCCGGTGCGGAGCGAGCCAAACACATCTTCCGGCTGGCCCGGATGATTCAGGAGCGATCGCGCGAGTTGGCGGTCCTGGAGACCCTCGACGGTGGGAAGCCGATCAAAGAGGCCCGGGATGTAGACCTTCCCCTCGTAGCCGGCCATTTCTTCTACTACGCCGGATGGGCCGACAAGCTCGACTACGCCTTCGCGGGAGTTCGACCGCGGCCGCTTGGTGTGGCTGGCCAGATCATCCCGTGGAACTTCCCGATGATGATGCTCGCTTGGAAAGTCGCCCCGGCTCTCGCGACCGGGAACACGGTGGTCCTCAAGCCTGCTGAGACCACCCCGCTCACCGCGCTGATCTTCGCCGAAATTGCAGCTGAATCTGGACTTCCCCCTGGGGTGCTCAACGTGGTCACAGGTGCCGGAGGCACCGGTTCTCTTGTGGTGTCCCATCACGACATCGACAAGGTGGCCTTCACAGGGTCCACCGCGGTCGGCAAGATCATTCAAAGGGAGTTGGCCGGCACTTCTAAGAAACTTACGCTGGAGCTTGGGGGCAAGGCGGCGCATGTCATCTTCGAAGATGCTCCTCTTGATCAAGCAGTCGAAGGCGTGATCAACGGGATTTTCTTCAACCAGGGTCATGTCTGTTGCGCGGGGAGCCGCCTCCTGGTCCAGGAGAACATTCACGATCGGTTTGTCGACAAGCTGAAGCGGCGGCTCTCGACCTTGCGGGTCGGCGACCCAATGGACAAGAACACCGACATCGGAGCAATCAACAGTCGCGCCCAGTTGGAGAAGATCAATGAACTGGTTGACGTAGGGCTCGCCGAGGGCGCCGAGATGTTCCAACCCGATTGTGTCCTGCCTGATCGTGGCTTCTACTTCCGGCCGACACTGTTCACCGGTGTTGCCCAGTCCCATCGAATTGCCCAGGAGGAGATTTTCGGTCCCGTACTTTCGGTGCTCTCCTTCCGCACGCCGGACGAAGCAGTTGAGAAAGCCAACAACACTCCCTATGGATTGTCAGCGGGTGTGTGGACTTCCAAGGGCTCCCGGATCCTTTGGATGGCGGATCGGCTGAAAGCCGGGGTCGTCTGGGCCAATACATACAACAAGTTCGACCCGACATCGCCGTTTGGCGGATACAAAGAGTCTGGCTTTGGACGCGAAGGTGGCCGCCACGGCTTGCTCTCCTACATGGACTGGGACGAGGGATGAGCCGGCTGCAGGTCAAGAAGACCTACAAGCTCTACGTCGGCGGCAAGTTCCCCCGGTCGGAGTCAGGAAGGTCTTATCCCGCGATGGGATCTGATGGTGAAATCCTTGCCCGGGTCTCTCAGGGCAGTCGGAAGGACCTGCGTGATGCGGTCAGAATTGCCCGGGGTGCACAATCCTCCTGGGCGGAACGCACTGGATACAACCGCGGGCAAATTCTGTATCGAATTGCCGAGACACTCGAGGACCGGTCCGGCAGTTTTGAAGAGCAGTTGGTCGACATCGGGCTAACGAGGGCAGCTGCTGGTGTCGAGGTGGCGGCATCGATCGACCGTATGGTTTGGTACGCCGGGTGGGCAGACAAGTTCGCACAGGTCTATGGCAACCCCAACCCGGTCGCCGGCCCCTTCTTCAACATTTCGTCTCCCGAAGCGACGGGCGTAGTTGGCGTAATCGCTCCAGAGTCGCCTTCGCTGCTCGGGTTGGTTTCGCGTCTTGCCCCTGTCCTAGTGCCTGGCAATACCGCCGTCGTGCTCGCCTCCACCGATTCTCCGATGCCGGCGATCACCTTCACTGAGGTTCTCGACACCTCCGATGTTCCCGGTGGGGTGGTCAACGTTCTCACCGGATTCAAGGACGAGTTGATTCCCTTTCTTGCCGACCACATGGATGTCAATGCGATCGACGCTGGGGGAGCGACGCCGGACCAGGCGAAGAGAATCCAGGAAGGCGCTGTCCACAACGTCAAACGTGTCGTGTTGCCATCAGACAACGGCCCGGCGCAAAGCCCTTATCGGATCGCCGCGTTTACCGAGACCAAAACCGTCTGGCACCCTAAGGGTCTGTAGGAGTTACTGCTCTTTCGGAGGAGTGTCCCAATCCTGGACGTCTTTGCCTTCTTCGCGGGCGAGGATATCGAGAGCGGCGGCTGCCCCCGCCCCTGCTGAGATGATCGCCTGACTCCGGGTTGGTCGGACGGAGCGGCCGACCACATAAACACGATCGACCGATGATCGGTTGTCCTGATCCACCACGATGGCGCCGTTGTCGTCAGTTTCGACATTGAGACTCATGGCAAGCTCGGGGTTCTTGCCTTCGGTCAGGATGAGATAGTCGCCGGTGGCGGCGCCTGACTCAGTCTGGACGGTGAAGAGTCCGTTGATAACGGCCGAGGTGACCTCTTCTTCGATCAGGTTTGCGCCTGCGGCTGCCACTTGGCGTTTCGCAACCCTCTGAAAGTCGGTGCCGGCCATCTCAGGAATTCCGAGATAGTTGTGCAGGTACGCGTAGTTCATCGCTGTCTTGTCGGTACCAAACACTGAAACATCGTGCCCGTTTTTGGCGAGGAACAACGCAGCAGAGAGGCCGCCGGGCCCGTCACCAACAATCAACACACTTGCCATTCGATCTCCTTTGATTCAGGCCCTACAACTCAATCGCCCTCGAACATATGCCCACAAGAGCATCGTGGCCGCAACTTTTACTCGCGATGGATGATGCCTGCGATTGTCCAGGTGACGATCACCCAGCCGAACGCTATGACCAAAAGGAATCCTTCGAAGCCGTAGTCGAGGCATGTCGGGTTGCCTGCGGCGCGGCACTGATCTTCCAGTCTCGCCGACCCCGCCGTAACGGCCGCCACGAAGACTCCAATGGCTGTAGCAGCAACGAAGAATTTGCGGACCGTCTGTCGGCGGCCTTTCCGCATCGCCACGACGAAGACCGGACTGCCTGAGATCACCAAGGCAGCTGTCGCCAGTAGCAGCGCAACAAAAAAGGTAGCCACGAGTCCTCCATTCTCGCATCACTGTATTGGGAGTGATGCACCAGGATGGGGGCGTGGATGAGCGAAGAATGCCGATTGAAGGTCCTCTGGATCTAAGGAAAACTCTCCGACCTCTCCACGGGAAATTTGCCGATGACGGATGGTGGCTATCTGCTCGGACACCAGCCGGACCGGGCTCTATGCGTATCAGCAGAACTCGGGCTGACGTGATCGGAACGGCTTGGGGTGAAGGATCCGAGTGGTTGCTCAACCGGCTCGGTGGTATTTCGGGACTCGATGACGATCCATCGACGTTCAACCCGGACCACCAATTCATTGCGGAGCTTCATCGTCACAACATGGGTCTTCGCTTCGGACGGACCGACCTTGTATTTGCCTCGCTGGTTGTAGCGATCTGTGCCCAGAAGGTCACCGGCAAGGAGGCCGGTCGGGCCATGCGGGGCCTAGGTCGCGCCTTTTCTCATTCGGCCCCAGGGCCCAACTCTCAGCTCCGACTGCCGCCCGATCCCCAACGCATGGCGGAAGCTCCGTATTGGGTCTACCACGAGCTACACCTGGAGAAGCGCCGCGCAGACGTTATTCGTCGGGTTGCGGCATCCGCAGAGAAGATTGATGCCCTCAGTGAGGAAACCCCTGCGGTCGCGGAAGGTGCCCTCCGAACTTTCCCTGGGATCGCCGCCTGGTCCATAGCGGAGACGCTGGCCAGCTCGCATGGCGACCCTGACCAGGTCTCCGTAGGGGACTTTCATCTGAAACATATCGTCGTTCATCATCTGACAGGCAAGGACCGTGGGACCGACGAGGAGATGTTGGCGCTCTTGGAGCCGTTTCGCCCAAATCGAGGGAGGGTGGCTCGGCTACTCCATACCCTCGGTCATGAGCCCAAGTTCGGCCCACGGATGACGCCGCGCGACATCACCCGGATGTAGCGGGGACAGTGCCGAGGTTATCTCTCCAGCCAGGTCACGATCAGATCCCCCACCCATGCCGGCTCGCGCACATTCATGTGACGTGCGCCCTCTACTAATTCGAGAACGCTGTCAGATCCCGAATTCAGGAGTGCATTGTGGAAATCGAATGCGAAGCTGTCGTCGACGATTCCGTCCTGATCCCCGTACATGACGAGTGAGACCAGGTTGGTGTTCTGATCAGTGAGCCGCTGAGGATTGCCGGCCAGCCAAGCATCCGGAGCACCATTGGGGCTGGCCCCGAAGAAGGGGAGCATGAGCAGACCTAGTCGGTCCACGTCGTACGGCCCGGCGAGTCCAACCAGCTTGTCAGGAATCCCTGAGCCAGGGACCGCACACCCTCCCGCGTACTGGTCACCGGTGAGAGCCACCACCGCTGACAGATGGGCGCCCGCCGAGTGACCGATCACGGCGACCGTGCCATCGGACTCCGGGAGGGCACGCGCATGGTTCACAGCACAAGTTATGTCTTCGAGTGCATCTGGGAATCCAGGGGAATCGTTCGACAGCTTGTATCTGGTGTTGACGGTGATGAAGCCGGCATTGGTCAAATGGTTTGCAAGACCACGCATGAGTCCAGGGTCGCCGGTAACCCAACCACCACCATGAACCAGAACCACAGCGGGAAACGGGCCGGCACCTTGGGGAATCTTTATTTCAGCGTCGATAGGCGGGAGCTCAACCAGTGTTGTGGTTGTTGGAGGAAGTGTGGTGGTTGTTGCAGGAAGTGTTGTTGTTGTGCTGGTGGTCGTTGTGCTGGTGGAACTTGTTGTCGTTGGGGCAGGCGTGGTCGATGATTTCGAGGACGCAGAATTCGTTGAAGTCGTGGTTGTCGGCTCACCAGCGCTGCTCGCAGCGCAAGCCGAGAGAACCAGCGATGCAACGACTAATTGAGTAGCGAAGCCGCTGCGCTGTCTACGTGCCATTCGACCTGTGCGTCACCTTCCCCGACCCGACCGGCTGGTGTGACTCCAGCGAACGAGTCGCGCAAAGCCTCAGCTTTGTCGTTGCCGACGATGAGGAAGATGATGTGGTTTGCGACCCAGAGCAGGGAGTATGTCGCGGTGATTCGCGTCTCGTTGTGTTGGGGCACTTCGTTGGCGACGAACCAACGGTCACGTTCGTCGAGAGCCGCGGTTCCGGGAAAAAGGGAAGCCGTGTGGCCGTCGGGCCCCATTCCGAGGAGGACAAGATCTGGCTCACGACCTGGATGAATCGATCTGATTTGTGTTTCGTAGGAAGTAGCAGACTCCTCTGGATCGTGTTTATTCCAGATCGGTCGATGAAAGGTTGCGGACACGTGATCCAGGAGTGTTTCGGCTGCTTGTCGACCGTTGGATCGGGCGTCGTTCAAGGGAACCCAACGTTCGTCGGACAGCCACGCATCGACCTTGGACCAGTCCAGTGAGCTGTCGCGAAGGATCCGATATGTGGCAGCAGGAGTCGAACCTCCGGCGAGTCCAAGACTGAACCGCTCTGACTCGGTAGCTGCCACGAGTTTGGCGATCTGCTCGGCCACGGCCTCGGCGACCGTCGAAGCGTCTTTGTGTATCACCAGGTCCATGACACGAACGGTAACGCCATGTCCTACATTTGAGGCATGCCCAACAATGTCATAGTCAATTGGGACGGCGGCGAAGTGAGTGGACGTCTAGAGGGAGACGGGTCAGACGGGATCCTTCTGGCTCACGGTGCCGGAACAAATCAGGATCATCCACTGATGGTGATGCTTCGCGGCGGTCTCGCGGAGGCAGGTCACACCGTCATGAGCTTCAACTACCCCTACACCGAACGCGGATCGAAGTCACCAGACCGTGCTGAGAAACTGCTCGTCTGTCATCAAGCCGCTGCCGACTTTCTCCGACCAACCGTCGATCATCTCTACTTGGCCGGACGTTCGATGGGTGGCCGTATCGGCACCTATGTCGTCGCCGAGGGCGGGGAGGCTTCCGGTCTCATTCTGTATGCATATCCCTTGCATCCGTCTGGCAAACCGGAGAAGCTTCGTGTTGACCAATTCTCCCAAATCGCTGTCCCGATGCTCTTCTTCCAGGGAACCAGTGACGCGCTCTCCAGAATGGAGCTTTTCGAGGAGCACATCGCGACGCTCCCCAACACGACCGTCAAGATCCTCGAGGGCGCCACCCACGGGGCCAAAGGCGGAGGTTGGACCACGGAGACAATGGTCGAGCGTCTTGTAGCCGACACAACTACCTGGGTTGGTGCGATCTCGTCTGGCAGAAGCAGCCATAAGGGGCCATAATTGGGACCCACCCCCTTCGTTTCTCAAGGAGTCTTTTGATGTCTGAAGTAAACCTGCTTGTCAAAGCAGGCAGAGCGCCCGGCTCACGTGAGTCGCGACGTATTCGCCTGCAGGGCAAGGTACCCGCCATCGTTTATGGCGAGGGCATCGCCATGCCCGTCCCAGTGGCTGTTGACGCCCGTGAGCTCCACGATGCACTTCACACCGAAGCGGGATCGAACGCAATCATCAGCCTCGAGATCGAGGGTGGTGACACCTTGACCACTATGGCCCGGGTCATCGAGCGTCACCCTTTTCGCAGCGAATACCGGCATATTGACTTTGTCACGGTTGACCTGACCCAGATCGTGATCGCCGAAGTCACCATCCAGTTCGAGGGCACTCCGGTGGGTGTTCGCGAGGGTGGCGTTTTCAGCCCTCGTCGCACCACCGTCACTATCGAAGTGCTGCCCACCGAAATCCCGGCCTTTATCGAACTGGACGTTTCGGACGTTGAGCTGAACGGTTCGCTTCGGATCGAGGATCTTCCCGAGCTGGAAGGCGTCGTGTACACCGAAGATCCCGAGGCCGTCATCATGTCCGTGACAGTTCCCGCTGCTGAGGTCGAAGAAGAAGAGCCCGAGCTCACCGAGGAGGAGCTTGCCGAGTTGGAGGAGCTTGAGGAGGGTGAGGCTGAAGAGGGTGCTGAAGCCGAGGACGAAGAAGAGACCGAAGACAGGGAGTAGTCCGGTGCGTGTCGTTGTCGGGCTCCGCAACCCGGGGTCTGACTACCAAGGCACCCGTCACAACATCGGGTTCGAGGTGGTTGAGCACGTCCTCGATCGCTTGGGAGAGTCTCTGGGCAAGAGTCCCTCGCGGGTGAGGGCGATGATTGCCCACACTGGTCTGAGTGAGGAGCACACTCTTTATCTCGCACCCACCACATTCATGAACGAATCGGGAGGTGCTGTGAGCGCAGGCCTCTCCTATTACAGGGTCAATACCGACGAGTTGCTTGTCATTCACGACGATATCGATCTTCCCTTTGGCCGACTCCGGGTTCAGGTGGCAGGTGGCAGCGGTGGTCACAACGGCATTCGATCGGTGGAGAAGTCGGTTGGGACCAAAGAGTTCTCCAGACTCAAGGTCGGTGTTGGGCGTCCGCCCGGTTCGATGGACCCAGCCGATTACGTGTTGCGCCCATTCACGAAAACGGAGCGTCAAGAGATGGACATCATCGTGGACGACGCGGCAGACATCGTCGCACTCTGGTTGACCGACCGCGCCAAGGCTCAAGAGATGGCGGCCTTGAGAGGCAGGGATGGCTGAGTACGTCGGCGCACTGGACCAGGGGACGACTTCTACCCGTTTCATGATCTTCGACAAAACAGGTTCGGTCGTTTCGATCGCCCAGGAGGAACACAGCCAGATCTTCCCGAAGCCCGGCTGGGTTGAGCATGATCCGGTCGAGATCCGGGTCAGAACTCAATCGGTGATCGAGGGAGCGCTCGATGACGGGGGGGTTGTGGCCTCCGACTTAGCCGCCGTCGGAATCACCAATCAACGCGAGACCACGGTGATCTGGGATCGGGAGACCGGTGATCCGGTGGCCAACGCCATTGTCTGGCAGGACGCCCGCACAGCTGACCTGTGCGTGGAGTTGGGTGGGGATGAAGGCCCGGACCGGTTCCGGGCCCGCACTGGGTTGCCGTTAGCAACCTACTTCGCCGGCCCCAAAGCGAGGTGGCTACTCGATGAGCACGGTCTTTACGATCGGGCGGCTAGGGGGGAGCTCGCCATCGGGACAATGGACTCTTGGTCAGCATGGAATCTGACAGGTGGGGCACATCATGTGACTGATGTCACCAACGCCTCACGGACTCTCCTCATGGATCTAGTCACCACTTCATGGGACTCCGATCTCACAATGGAGATTGGGGTGCCCACTCATGCTCTCCCGGACATCGTTCCTTCTATTGGCCACATCGCGAGCTGCACAGGCCCGCTGGACGGTGTTCCTCTTACGGCGATCATCGGAGATCAACAAGCGGCCCTCTTTGGCCAGGCCTGTTTTAAACCTGGAGAGGCCAAAAACACATACGGCACTGGCAACTTCATGTTGATGAACACCGGAACAGTCCCGGTACCGTCGGAGGCGGGTCTTCTGACGACTGTCGCCTACAAGATCGAGGACGAGGCCACGATTTACGCCTTGGAGGGGTCGGTTGCCGTCTCCGGGTCGCTCGTACAGTGGCTTCGCGACAATCTCGGTCTAATCGAGGAGTCCCACCAAGTCGAAGAACTTGCACGGTCGGTTGTCGACAACGGTGATGTCTACTTCGTTCCCGCGTTCTCCGGTCTTTTTGCTCCTCATTGGAGACCAGACGCCCGCGGGGTCATCGCCGGCCTCACTCGATTCGCCACCAAAGGTCACATCGCCAGGGCTGCGCTTGAATCGACGGCCTATCAAACCAAAGATGTCCTCGACGCGATGACATCCGACTCTGGTGTGTCCCTTGCAGAATTGAGAGTCGATGGTGGCATGACGGGTAACGAACTGCTGATGCAGTTTCAGGCGGACCTCTTGGACGTCGATGTGGTGCGGCCGGTAATTGCCGAGACGACAGCCCTCGGTGCCGCCTTTGCAGCAGGCCTCGCTGTGGGGTTTTGGGAGAACCTTGATGAGATTCGGGCGCTGTGGGTCGAGTCTCGGCGTTGGAAGCCCGCGATGGATGACACAGAGCGGGAACGGTTGTGGACCCGTTGGCGGAAGGCGATCGACCGCAGTCTTGGTTGGGTGGAATAGCCAAACGTCATTGGGCGCTTATGATCCGAACGGTGTAGTCGAGGAGGCAAAATCTCCGTCCCGCATGCGCTTGCGCTGTTTCGAATTGTCATGGTCTTGCCCATCATGGCGTTCACGCGCGCCGATCAGATCGAGAACCATCTGGCTATCGCAGCCGCGTTGTTTGCGCTTGCGGCGTTTACCGATTTTCTCGACGGTTTCATTGCGCGGCGGACCACTGGCGGCACTGTTCTCGGGGCGTTTCTAGACACCACTGCCGACAAGATCCTGGTAACTGGGTCGCTGTTGGCCCTGGTTTCGGTAGGTCGAGTGTCGATCTGGCCTGCTGCCATCATCATCTTTCGGGAGTTCACGGTGATGGCGCTTAGAGGCGTTGTTGCGCAGCGCGGCGGTCTAATCCAACCGTCGACATGGGGCAAAATCAAGGCAGTCACTCAGTTCGTTGCTATTTTCCTCGCGTTCTTGCGTTTATCTGAGCCCTGGGGCCCTTGGTATCTCGACCAGTGGGCGATGTTGGTCGCGGTAATTGCAGCTGTCGGGTCGATGTGGGGGTACCTCACCGCATTCTGGGATGTCGTCAAGACCGAGCCAACCGAAGTTAAAACGTGACCAACGGTCACGCCGTGACCGTTGCCGTAACTGGTGGCAGTGGAGTGGTAGGGGCGGCTGTTGTCAGACATCTCGTCGACGCCGGGCACCAGGTCAGGGCTCTCGCCCGATCCACCTCGTCCGGTGCTTCAGTTGCCGCGCTGGGTGCGACTCCGGTACCAGGCGATGTCCTCGACCCGACGAGTCTTGTCGAATTGGTGAGCGGCAGTTCCTGGGTATTCCACGTGGCGGGTGTCAACCAACTATGCGCGCGCGATCCAAAACGGATGTGGAACGTCAACGTCGAGGGGACCCGTCTTGTGGTCAACGCATGCCGCCGAGCTGGTGTAGAGCGAATGGTGCTCACCTCTTCCGCTGTGACGATCGGTGACCACGAACCGTTCCTGTCCGACTACGAGCGAACCAAAACCGAGGCGGAGAGGCTGGCCTTCTCAGAGGCACGTGGCCTCGAAGTGGTGGCTGTCAACCCTTCTTCTGTCCAAGGCCCGGGACGGGCTACAGGCACGGGGGCGCTGATTCTGAACGCCGCACGGGGCAAACTGCGGTACCTCGTCGACAGCACTATCTCGCTCGTCGACATCAACGACTGTGCCCGTGGCCACCTGCTTGCCGCGGTTCGAGGTCGGCCAGGGGAGCGTTACGTGCTCAGCGGTGCCACGATTGCGGTTTCAGAGGCTGTCGACTTGCTCAACGAGATCACAGGACGGTCGTTGAACCCGCGCTACCTGCCGCTTTGGCAGTTACGTACCCTTGGCGTGATCGGCGAGTTGGCGGCGAAGTTGTTGCGTCGAACACCGCCGATTTGTCGTGAGACGGTGAGGGTGATGACGCAAAACCACCGCTACGACGGCTCGAGGGCGACCGAAGATCTACGTCTCACATACACCCCGATCCGGCAAACGATCGAAGAAACCGTCGAGTGGTTCCGATTGGAGGGGTTGCTCGGAGTCTGAGTATCTTTCCATCACCTACCCGGAGATCACATGGGCGACCACGCTCACTTTCACCCTGACGGCAAACCGGCTTCCCAATTCACCAAGGCCTTTCAAGCTACTCAGAAGGAGTCACTTCCTTTCCACGATCGGAGAGACTTCGAAGAGCACCAAAGGGGTTTCATAGCTCGCCCTGAATATGACCAGATCTTGACCGAGGCCGGGACCGTGGCTTGGGACATGGCGAGATATCGGTTTCTTCTCGAAGAAACCGAGTTCGACAGCATTCACCCGTCGTTGCAGCGGCAGGCCGTCCTCAATATGAACTACGGCTTGTACGAGGTCATGGAGGGCATCTATCAGGTACGCGGCTTCGACCTTGCCAACGTGACATTCATTCGGGGTGAAACTGGATGGATTGTCTTCGACACCGCGACCGCAGTCGAGACAGCCCAAGCCGCCCACCAGCTGATCAACGAGCATGTGGAGGATTTGCCGGTGAGTGCGGTTGTCCATTCTCACTCCCACGCCGACCACTTCGGTGGTGTGAAGGGTCTCGTCGACGAGTCCGATGTCCTGGCCGGCAAGATCCCCGTCATCGCCCCACACGGCTTCTTGGAGCATGCGGTCTCCGAGAACGTATACGCCGGAAACGCAATGAGCAGGAGGCTTTTCTTCCAATACGGCGTCCTCACTGCGGCCAACCCATTTGGCCATGTCGATCAGTCCATCGGCAAGAATGTCGGAGTCGGTGAGATCACACTCATACCACCTACGATGGTGATCACCGACGATGTCGAAGAACACGTCGTCGATGGTGTGCGGATGATCTTCCAGAACACTCCCGGCACCGAGGCTCCTGCCGAGATGAACACGTACTTCCCGGACAAGAAGGCATTTTGGGCCGCCGAGAACATCACAGCCACGATTCACAACATCTACACCTTGCGGGGCGCTCTGGTCCGGGACGCATTGCTGTGGTCGAAGAAGATCGGTGAGGCCCTCTATATGTTCGGTCATGAAGCTGAAGCGATGTTTTCGTCGCACAATTGGCCACGTTGGGGCAACGATCGAATCCAGGAGGTAATGAGAGCGCAGCGCGACGCCTACGCCCATCTCAACAACAGAGTGCTCCATCTTGCTAATCAGGGTGTGACGATCAACGAGATCCACAATGTCTACGAGCCGCCGCCGTCATTAAAGGAGCAATGGGCCGCTCATTCCTATCACGGTTCCGAGATGCACAACAGCAGAGCAATAATCAATCGGTATCTTGGGTATTGGGATGGCAACCCGACCACACTGATCCCGCTGTCACCCCGCGATTCGGCGCCTCTTTACGTGGAGATGATGGGCGGCGCAAACCCGATTCTGGCAAAAGGCCGGGAGCTCTACGACGGCGGTTTGTATCGCGAAGCGCAGGAGATCGTCAACAAGCTGGTTTACGCCGAACCCGAAAATGTTGAGGCCAAGAATCTCTTGGCTGACATCTTTGAACAGCTCGGCTACCAGATGGAAAGTCCCAGTCTCCGCAACAGTTTCTTGTCGGCCGCCCTCGAGCTTCGGTCGGGTATTCCCGCTGGGGCATCACCAGACACCGGCTCAGCTGATGTTGTCGGCGCCCTAACCACCGAGATGTTCTTCGACTACCTCGCCATTCGGATGGACAGCACTTTGGTCGAGGGGGTCGAGTTCACGGCCAACATCATCCATCCCGACGTCGGGGAGAAGTATGTGGTGGAGCTGTCCAACTCCACGCTCACCACTCAGAAGGGGTTCGAGCTCCCGACCTCGGACATTTCGGTGACGGTCGATCGTGCCGAGTTCCGGAGGGTCATCCTCGGTGAGACGTCGTTGCCTGATTTGGCAGCCGAAGGCACGGCTCAGGTCGTGGGTGATCTTGGTCCTCTCAACGTAATGCTTAGTGCCCTGGTCGAGTTCGATCTCTTGTTTGAGATGATGCCGGGAACGGCGCAAAGGAAGTAGCCGTCAGCCGGTAGCCTCGTGACCGCACCTCTCGCACCACTTCTTGCCGGTTGGCGCGCAGCGCCGTTGCCCGATCTCGACTCGGTCTGGGCGGTCTCGCCTGGAGGTAGGGCGTTTGCGATAGCGGGTGTATTCGAATCGGTTGGCCAGACCCTGCTTGTGGTGATACCTGGTGAGGCTGACGCCGAGGAGCTGGTCGATGACCTTCGGCTCTTCACAGAACACGTGGTCTTCGCCCCGGCATGGGAGACCTTGCCGTTTGAACATGTTTCTCCAAACACCGCCACGATGGCGCTGAGATCCGAGGCACGGCACCTGTTGGCAGCCGATGATCCGGTAATAGTTGTGGCAAGTGTCCGCGGTGCGATCCAGAGGCTCGGTCCCTCCCCGGTGGACCCTCTTGCGATGAAGATTGGAGATGAGGCAGATCTCGACCGACTGGCGCGCAACCTTGCTGAGCTGGGCTATCACCGCACGGACCGGGTGGAGGCCAGGGGGGAGTTCGCCGTTCGTGGTGGCATAGTTGATGTCTTTCCGGCTCAATCCGACCAACCCTTGCGGCTCGACTTTTGGGGTGATCGTCTCGATGAGATTCGCGGTTTCTCGGTGGCGACACAACGGTCGATGGAGCCAGTGGCTCGAATCGTCGCATATCCCGCGCGGGAGCTTCGCCCCGATGAGGAAATACGTTCCCGCGCCCGTCAGCTGGTTGTCTCCGAACCATGGGCGGCGTCGACTTGGGATCGGATGGCGGAAGGTCTGATGTTCCCTGGAATTGAGTCCTGGTTGCCTTGGATCGCCGGCGAGCAGACACTCGTGGATGAAATGCCGGCGACGGCTCGTCTGGTTGTGGTTGACCCCACCCGAGCCTTTGACAGATGTCGCGACCTGGTGAAAGAGGAAGCTGAACTGGCGTCTGCGCTTGCTCCCACCTGGGGGGAGACAGCGCCAGAGGCCGGTGACCATCCGGCACTTTTTCTCGACCTAGAGGCAAGTCTCGAGGGTCGCTCGTATCTGAGAATGCCTGCGACGCCCACGGGGCCAGCCGATGAGGTTCTGAAGATCTCCGGCTTTGATGCCATACCTGGTGAGCCAGAGTCTGTTGCCTCCGGCCTGAACCGATTGCTAGAGCGCCACATCGCGACCGTGGTGGCGATGGACGGGGATGTCGCTGCCGATCGAGTCGCATTGACTCTCAGCGAGCATGGTCTTGTTCTCGACCGGCTCGACAAATTGACGAACTCACGCTCTGCCGTGATTCCGATCGGAATCCACAAAGGCTTTGTCGCACCAGACCTCCAGGCTGCTGTGCTTGGCGAGCAGGAAATTGCGGGGCGCCGCCGCGCTCATCGCAAGGCCGGCCGCGCTCGATCGGTGACACGCCAGCAATACCAGGATCTAACCGAGGGCGACCACGTCGTTCACTTTCAGCATGGAATTGGTCGTTTCGAGGGGCTGGTCTCGCGCACGATGGTTGGCATCGAACGCGACTACCTGATCATCGCTTATGCAGGCGAAGACAGGCTTTACGTTCCAGTCGATCAGCTTGCCGCCGTCAAGCGCTACACCGGTGGCGAGGCGCCTCGTGTCTCGCGGATGGGTGGCAAAGACTGGTCCGAGCAGAAAGCGAGAGTCCGCAAAGAGGTAGCTGCTGTCGCTGCCCAGGTTGTCGAGCTCCACAGGCAGCGTGCCATGGCGACGGGTCACGCCTACGAGCCGGATACGCCGTGGCAGCGCGACCTCGAGGCCGCTTTTCCGTTTGAGGAGACACTTGATCAGCTGACAGCAATTGGTGAGGTCAAGGTCGATATGGAGAACGATCGGCCGATGGATCGGCTGATCTTTGGCGACGTGGGGTTTGGCAAGACCGAGGTTGCGATCCGGGCGGCATTCAAGGCAGTTCAGGACGGACGCCAGGTGGCCATCCTCTGTCCTACGACCTTGCTCGCCCAACAACATCACCAAACGTTCTCGGAACGCCTCGCTCCTTATCCGGTCCGAGTTGAGGTGTTGTCAAGATTCCTCACGGCAAAACAACAGAAAGCCGTGGTTGCCCAGCTAGCCACCGGCGAAGTCGATTTGGTGATCGGCACTCACCGTTTGCTTTCCGAAGACATCCATTTCAAGAGTCTCGGGCTTCTGGTGATCGATGAGGAACAGCGGTTCGGTGTCGGAGCCAAAGACGCAATCAAACGGTTGAAGGTCGGCGTGGATGTGCTCACCCTGACGGCGACACCGATCCCTCGGACTTTGGAGATGGCACTCACCGGGATTCGAGACGTCTCCCATATCCGTACGCCTCCGGAAGATCGTCATCCGATCCTCACCTATGTGGGGCCTTTCGACGAGCAAGCGGTCTCGGCCGCTATTCGACGAGAACTGCTCCGAGAGGGGCAAGTGTTCTTCGTCCACAACAGGGTCCAATCAATCGACCGCGCCGTGGCACGATTACAACAGCTGGTTCCGGACGCCCGATACGTTATCGCCCACGGCCAAATGTCTGAGGGTCGGCTCGAGCAGGTGATGATCGACTTTTGGAACCATGAATACGACGTGCTTGTGGCCACGACGATCATCGAGTCGGGGCTCGACCTTCCCAAGGTCAACACTCTCATCTTGGAGCGCGCTGATCTTCTCGGACTTGCCCAGCTTTACCAGCTGAGAGGACGGGTGGGCCGATCCAACCAGCGTGCCTATGCCTATCTGTTCCATCCCACGGATCAGTCGCTGACCGAAGATGCATATAGGCGACTGGAGGCGATCGGCGAGGCAACCGACCTCGGCTCGGGTTTTCAACTGGCGTTGCGCGACCTCGAGATCCGAGGCGCTGGCTCAATTCTTGGCGAGGTGCAAACGGGTCACATCGCGGCCGTGGGCTTCGACCTATATGCAGAACTGGTGGCCGAGGCAGTATTGGAGATGCAGGGCAAAGCCGTGGACGTCGGCGGACCGCCCGAAGTCAGGATCGACCTTCCTGTTGATGCTCATCTCCCGTCTGGATACGTGACCGACCAGGAGCAGCGGCTCGAGGCGTACCGACGTCTCGCCGGCACTCTGACCAACGACGGTGTCGACGACGTTGCAACCGAATGGGCGGATCGATATGGCCCGCTCCCCGCGGCCGCGGTTGCCCTGATCGACCTAGCGCGCCTTCGAGTGGAGGCGATCCGGGTAGGGCTGGAAGAGATTGTCAGACTTCGACATGAGATTCGGATGAGTCCTGTCGATCTGAAGCCATCACAAGAGGTTCGTCTGAAGCGCCTGAGACCCAAGTCGGTGCTCCAGGCCGGTGAAAGCGTCATGTTCATACCGTCGGTTGAGCCTCTCGTCGAGAATCTGATCGGCTTTATCAAGGAGATGTGGCCCCAAGAAGGGAACCGTTCTTCGTCTTAGCAACGTCCAATATCTAGAATTCCGGATCGCTTCCCTCCAAAGGACTCCTCTTGAAGAAACTTCTTTCACTCGCGGCCGTGACCGCACTCGTTGTCGCGGCATGTGGCAGCGGCTCAGGCGTCGTGGCTGCCTCGGTAGATGGCAACGACATCACAGTTGGCGATGTCGAATCTCTCATGGTCGTCGAAGGCTCAACCATCCCCAAAGACGAGTTCGCCCAGTTTCTGGGCTTTCGGATCCTCTGGGACATAAAAGAGATGGCCGCTTCCGGTGAGTACGGGATAGAGATCACCGAAGGTGAAATCGACGCCGAAGCTGATCGGATCTACGAACTGCAGGGGGCCGGTGAAACACGCGAGGAATTCACTTCCAATCGTGAGGTAACCGAAGCCTTCTTACGAGATGTGGCTCGTCAAGGCCTGCTCGATATCGCGATCAGAGCCGCGCTCGGAAATGAGGCGCCCGTGCCGAGCCAGGACGAGATCGATGCTGAGATGGCAGTGGCAACTGCTTCTTTTACCACCGTTTGTGTCTCCCACATCCTCGTGCCCACGGTCGAAGAGGCTCAGGACGTCGTCGCAAGACTCGATGCTGGTGAAGATTTCGGAGAAATTGCCGGTGAGGTCTCTCAAGACCCGGGGAGTGGTGCCCAAGGCGGTGTGCTTCCCTGTGGTTCCGCCGGCCAATACGTTGCTGAGTTTCGAGATGCTGCACTTGTCGCCCCTGTCGGTGAGGTCTACTCCGAAGTCGTTGAGAGTGAGTTCGGATTCCACATCATCATGGTCACAGATCGGGAGGATCCTGATCCCGACGTACTGCCAACCGAGGCTGAAGTGGCCGAGTCTCTGGCTGCTGCTGCAGCTGGTGAGCAGCTAGGCACGTGGTTCAACGAACACGTTGTCGGTTCTGACGTTGTCGTCGAAGAGGATTACGGCACCTGGACGACAGAACCGGCCGGGGTCACTCCACCCACCCCATGATCACGATCATCGGTCTCGGTCCTGGCGACATCGACCGGGTTTCCGGGCCGATGTTGTCTCTTCTCGAAGACTCCGAGCGGACTGTGGTCGTTCGCACCGAGCACCATCCAGCAGCCGCCCAGCTCGCCGAGAGGAGGGCGGTTGTTTTCTGTGATGACCTCTATGAGTCCTGCGATACGTTCGAAGCTGTTTACGAGGCGATCTGCGAACGCGTCCTCGAAGCGGCCACCAGGGGTCCGGTCATTTATGCGGTTCCGGGAAGTCCTCTGATTGGCGAGTTTGCGGTTCGCCTTCTTGTTGATTCGGGAGAATCTGTCGAAGTGATACCGGGGGAGTCTTTTGTCGACGCGGTCCTCGCCGAGATGGCCTACGACCCTCTGGATCGGGGTTTGCAGATCCTGAATGGTCACGCTCTTCCGGATCCTCTGGTGTTGGACAAGCCAACAATCGTTGCCCATCTCGACCGCGCCGAGATTCTCGCTGAGGTCTGCGCAGGTATCGACCGGGTTACTCCGGATGAGACCACACTCACCGTTCTCGCAGGGGTCGGCGCATCTGATGCAACGGTTGTCGAGTCAGTGCCCGCAGAGGTCGACTCGACACTTGCCGGCTTCAGGACATCGTTGTTTGTGGACGCTGAGCCTGGTGGTGTCGTTGGTGCGATACAGACCATGCGGTTGCTTCGTGAGGAGTGCCCATGGGATCGAGAACAGACCCACGCCACGCTCGTAAAAAATCTCGTCGAGGAGTCTTACGAGCTAATCGAGGCAATCGCAGGCCTGGACGACACCGCCGATGACTGGGTGGCTTACGCAGCTGTCGAAGACGAACTGGGTGATGTTCTCCTTCAAGTTTTGTTCCACTCGGTCATCGCCCGTCAGGCCGGCATTTTCGACATCGACGATGTCGCTGAGGTGATGCGTCAGAAATTGGTGCGGCGTCATCCACACGTCTTTGGCGATGTCGACGCTGATACGCCGGAAATGGTCAAAACGAATTGGGATCAGATCAAACGAGAAGAGCGTGGGGACGACGACGACGAATCCGCTCTTGATGGTGTTCCGTCAGGGATGCCGGCGCTACATCGGGCCTCGAAGATCCAGAATCGTGCCGCCAAGGTAGGTTTTGATTGGGATGAGGCTGCTCAGGTCCTTCCCATCGTCCAGGGCGAACTGGACGAATTGGCGGCGGCCATGAACGGCGATGGTGACATCGAGGCCGAATTGGGTGATGTGATGTTCTCGATTGTGAACCTGTCGCGACACCTGGGGCTCGATGCCGAACTCGCCCTGCGGTCATCGACAGGCAGGTTTGAACAGAGGTTCCGTCGCATGGAGGATGACGGTCCGTTGGAAGGGTTGGATTTGTTGGAACTCGAGCGGCGCTGGGACACGGCAAAAAAGGGAAGTTGACACGGCCTTAGGGAGAACGCCCGTCGCTGGCGTACTGATGGGCAAGAGGGCTGATCCATCGGTATTCAGTGCCGTCTTTGAGGAAGTATTGCCATCTGCCTTCGTGTTTCGCTCGGTGGTGGTGGCGGCATAGTGGTGCGAGGTTGCAAAGGCAGGTCGGCCCACCGTCGATGACGGCAACTCGGTGATCGATGTCGCATTCGATGGCCGGCATTCGACAGCCGGGATGGACACATTTGGGATGTTGGGCCTGGATCAATCGTTTCATCGTGAGGGTTGGTCGGCGACTGGTAGTGCCAACGTGGATGATGTCGCCGGACTCGTCGGTGACGGTGGTCCGCCATTCCGAGTTCAGCTGAGAACGAGTGACTTGGCGGGCGATGTCGGCGATAACCGGGCCATATCCGGCGAGGTCTCCGGGGGCGTCCGATAGCTCGGCAAGGGTTTTGAGGTCGATTGAGATGTCGGCGACGCCTTTGGATCCGTGATCGGCGAGTTGTTTGCCGTTGAGAAGGTCCGAGAAGACGTCGGCTC
>CAXMOW010000007.1:0-58968 GCA_964195235.1 uncultured Acidimicrobiia bacterium
CGAATGTGGCTTGTGGGTGATGTCTTGATAACCGCCCCAGAAAATCGCCCCGTAGGTGGTGGTTGCGAACTGGCTTACACCGCCACCAACCGTGTCTTTGAGCTCCCCGGCGACGATCGTCCCGGCGGGTACGTAACCCTTCTCCGGTGTGCGCTGGCCCACGTAGTCGTTGATGCTGAATTCTTGGCCGGACCTGATGATCGCCCCGTCCATCCGGTCCGCCATGGTTTGGATGTTGGTCACCCGGTCGGCACAACAGGGGTGGTAGGTCGTGAAAGAAGAGACCAGATGATTGATGCCCAGCGCCTCGAGTTCCTCTGTGGTGATTTCCGGTTCCGCATCCTCCACCAGTGAGAGTTGGCCTGTGCGGTTGCTGGTAAGACCCGCCAGATAGAGACGCATTGCCGCATCGTTCTCGTCGATCCGGGTGCCGTGTTGACCGGGCTCTATCGAAATGCTGTCACCCGAGATGACAAACCTGGCGTCGACTGGCTCGGCTTCGAAGTCAGACCGAAGCGGTTCGAGGAGCTGATCGATGACCTCCGGGTCGAAGAAGTTGACGATTTGGGGTGAGCCGTCGGCAATAGTCTCGGATCGGAAGGCTTCCATGAGTTGTTCCGATGTGAAAGTGATGTTGCTTGCGTTGTAGACCAGCTTGATGGGACCGGCGAGAAGTGTGTTGGCCTCTAGTAGTGCGTCGTCGATGTCTCCGTCGTCGAGTCGGGGGATGATGGTCACTGTGGGCAGAGAGGGGTTGATGCCATTGTTGGCCAACATCGCCGCAAGCATGATTTCGGATGCAGCGTCGCGGTCGACACCAGTCCCTGTTTGCGGGTAGGTCGGTTGCACCACACTTTCGACGAGTTCGAGCGATCCAAGGCTGGCCGGCATTCCGATGACCTCGGCGTCCCAGTCATCAAAGACGTCTGCCATCGCTTCGTTGTCCACCGATCCGGTCAAGTCGATTTCGGCTCTCGAGAAGATGTGACTCATCCACCAAAGGAACTGATAGGCAGCGTTGCCCTCTCGGCCGATCGCCATGGCGCTGTCGACAATCGCGATCTCGTCGACGTCGAACCCGGTGACTGGAGGCTGGATGTGCACTGGCGTGCCATCGAGGGAGAAACTGGCCGTCCTGGCGACTTGCTCGTCCTCGACCGCAACCATCGTGCTCAGCGCCTGATCTCGGCTCTGCCCTCCGATCTCCGTCCCTGAGACCTCAACTCTGCCCATCACCTCGTCCTGCGATGCGACCCGCGTGAGCCCGTATAAGCCAAAAACGACGACGAAGAATCCGCCGACGATGATGGCAGCGGCGACCAACGGATGTATACGAAAAAGGAAGCTGTCTTTCATGCGTGAGGCCGCCCCAATCGACCTGAGGCTGGGAGCTTGCATGGTACATCCGAGGGGTCCGATACCAGAACCCATCTGAGATGAGGTCTGGTATACCCTCGGCGTTGATGATTGTGTCTATCCCACATGTGATCCCTGGTGATCCGATACGTCTCTCTGCTTCGACGTATGTGGCATGGAAAAAGTGCCCGGATTCTGCCAATGCTCGTCTCAAAGGCATCTACGGACCTGATACCCGACCGGCGTTCTTAGGCAGTCTTGCCCACCGAATCTTCAGTCGACACCTGACTTCCGGGCCAATCACATCCGAAGAGTTCGTCCAGGCTTGTAAGGAGGAAATCGGCGGATCCAATCTCAACCACAAGCTGGCGGGGCTGGAGATGAAACCCTCGACTCTGGCGAGTGTGATTGAAGAGGTCCGGAGTCTCTACGAACGTTTCACAAGACTGCCGACGGAAGGATTCGAGGGCTCTGAAGTGGAGATCGACTACCAGACCGACGACGCCGTGCAGCTTGTGGGAACGGTTGACGCCGTATATCGAGAAGACCTTGGTGGTCATCGTCTCGTTGATTGGAAGACTGGCGAGTTGGGAGAACCTGAGGACCAGTTGATGTTCTACGCCCTGCTTTGGGCTCTTGACCATGACGACATTCCGTCGTACGTCGAAGCAGTGTCGGTGAGGACAGGGGAGCGCTACCACACGATTCCTTCTAGTGCCGACATCGACCGCGTTGCAGCTGAGGTCGCTGAGTTGGCGAGTGAGATGCGTAGTGCATGGAGTGAGGATTCTCCGCTGCTAAAAAGAGCAGGGCCTTGGTGCAGGTTCTGCCCAATCCTGAGTGAGTGCGACGAAGGCAAGTCTGCCGAGGCCCTGCTCAACTGACGGATCGATCCCAATATATTGATCACTGTCAATACATCGTCTATTGTCAATGCGATCATGGATAATTGCTGCACACCACTTTTTGCCGGAGTGATCGATGAAGAAGAAGCCACCGAAATGGCACCGGTTCTCGCTGCTCTAGGCGACCCCGTCCGTCTCCGGATGATTTCGATGCTGGCTGCTGCGCCCGAGGGCAGCGTATGTGGATGTGATCTCGAAGAGCCGCTCGAGCTATCGCAGCCAACCGTCTCCCACCATCTCAAGGTGCTTCGCGAAGCCGGTTTGATCGAAGGGGAAAGACGTGGACGCTGGATTCATTACAGCGTCGTGCCTGAGCGTGTTACCGAGATCCGAGACGCATTGAGCCCTGTCAGGGCCCTGGTCTGAGAGACAGCGAGACCGTTAGCGTCTAGCCAGAAATCGCTTCCCGGAATGCGTCGAACACCCCGTGGTGTTCGCCGTCCATGCGTTCGGGATGCCACTGCACACCTAGAGCCCACCAACTCCCTTCGCACCTGGCGGCCTCGATGAGACCATCGTCGGCCCGGCCTTCGACAATGAGTCCGGCCCCTAGTTGGTCCAGACCCTGATGATGGAGCGTGTTCACCTTCGCCTCACTCGACTTGTAGATACCGGCCAGGATCGAGTCCGACTCGAATCGCACTACATGCCGCCGAGCCTTGAGCTCATCGCGATCGCTGTCCTCGTTGATCAAATCGTGGGCGGTGTCTGCCACCAAGACGTCCTGAGCGAGAGTCCCTCCCAAAGCAACATTGAGGGTTTGTAGACCGCGACAAATAGCCAGGACCGGTTTGTCCTGAGATCGAGCAGCCTCGACCACGGCGATCTCGAAGTCGTCTACCGCCTTGCTGTGGCCCCGCGAGCCGTCGTTAACAGCCCCGTATGACGCCGGGTCGAAGTCGTCACCACCCGAGATGAGTACCCCATCGACCATCTCGACGAGACGCGCAGCCTCATCGGCGCTCTGACCGCTTGGGAACATGATTGGAGTCATCCCCGCATCGATCAAGGCGTTTGTGTAATAGCTGGACAGAGTCTGCAGCGACTCTCTACCAAGGTAGGTGTCCAAGTCTCGGCGCCACGCCGTCACCGCAATGACTGGTCTCATTCGTCTAACTCCGACTCATAATGTTTTGCTCCGGGGCCATGCGGCGCCCGGGCCCCGCGAAGCTCCCAGTCGCCTCCTAGAGCGGTTGAGAGGACCTCTTCGGAATCACTCGGTTGGGCTCCGAGCTCCGGTCTGACCTCAACGTCTCCGGACACAATGGTATTCGTTAATTCTCCGAGACCTTCAACTGCGACTGTTACCACGTCGCCGGGCTCCACCGGGCGCGACCCCGCCGGCGTGCCACTGAGAATGACATCACCCGGCAGCAGGGTGATAGTGCGTGCGATGTCGGCGACCAGATAGTGCATGTCCCACTCCATCTCGGAGGTGTTGGCCGACTGTTTCACTTCACCGTTGACAAGCGTTTGGATTTCCTTGTTGTGGAAGTCCCAATCGGTAACCAATCCGGGTCCCAATGGGCACAGAGTGTCTGACCCTTTCACTCGCAACATCGAGCCGGCGTCGGTATCTCTGAAGTCGTGTAGGCCGTAATCGTTGGCGATCGTGTACCCGGCGATGTAGTTGGGCGCTTCGTGTTGGGAGATGTTGAAAGCGGGCTCGCCCATGACAATGGCAATTTCGCCTTCGAAGTTGAGGTACTTGCAACGCAACGGTCTGACAACCTCTCCAAGGTGGGCGTTCAACGATGTTGTCGGTTTGTGGAAGTAGGTCGGTGCCGGCGGCAATGTTGTCATGAACTCGTCGACACGGCTCGTGTAGGTGAGATGGGTTGCAATGATCTTCGTAGGTTCTACCGGCGGGAGATGAACGGCGTCATCGACGGCAACCCGCTCACTCTCGGCCGTGACCAATTCGTCACCCTCACGATGAACACGGGTGGGCGAGTCGTTGAGCAGGATCCTTCGATATTCGGTCATTGCCGGGGACGATAATGAACATAGCTCGATCGGAGCAGGTCCCACCTGTCCTCGGATTATGTTTAGGTACCGAACGATTTATGACTGTCAACCTCCTCCATGCTGACCTTGGCGACCCCAACGCCGACATCACGTCGCACGACACCTACGTTTCCGGGTTTCCCCACGCAGCTTTCAAGCGTCTCCGCGAAGACGAGCCGGTCGCCTGGATCCCCGAGGCCGACGGATCGGGTTTCTGGGCTGTGACCAAACATGCCGACGTCATCGAAGTAAGCCGTGACTACAAACGGTTCACAGCAGCTCGAGGGATACGGATCGAGGACATGGCAGACGACGAGCTCGAAGCCCGACGCACCATGATGGAGTTTGACCCGCCTGATCACACCCGTCTTCGGAGGTTGGTCCAACCCGGATTCACTCCGAAAGTGGTTTCAACCTATGAGTCGGCCTTCCGGCTTCTGGTAGGGCATGTGCTGGATGAGGTGCTGGCCGAGAGTGAATTCGATTTCGTTACCGAGATCGCCCGCGAGCTTCCGATCCGGATGCTCTGTCGATTGCTCGGGATTCCGGAGTCAGATGCAGGCAAGATGGTGGCCTGGGGCGACCAGATGATCTCAAACGCCGACCCCGAGTACACGCCAGTGATCATCGACAAGGTTGACACCGAGGAATACCGGCTCTTGCCGTTCCGCGCCCCGGCGGCCATTGATGTGTTTCGCTACGCCGAGGAGATCGCCCTGGAGCGTCGACAGCATCCCGCCGACGACATCATCACCACGCTTCTGACTGCTGAGCCGGATGGGGAGCCATTGACCGATCTGGAGTTCAAGAACTTCTTCACTTTGATGATGGTGGCCGGAAACGAGACCACGCGTCACACGATCACCCATGGGCTCATTTTCCTGGCCGACCACCCCGAACAACTCTCCGCGTGGGCGGCTGACCCGGCTGGAATGTCTGGGGCGGCCACCGAAGAGATTCTCCGGGCATCGAGTGTCACCATGCACTTTCGCCGCACCGCCACTGTCGACACCGAGGTCCGCGATGTGCCGGTGGCTTCGGGTGACAAGGTGGTCATTTGGTACACCTCCGCCAACTACGACACCGACGTGTTCGAAGACCCGTTCACCTTCAACCTCAACCGCGAGCCCAACAACCACATCACGTTCGGGACAGGTCGGCACGTTTGTCTTGGCGCATCGCTGGCTCGTCTCGAAGTCCGGGTTTTTTTCGAGGAGTTCCTCGCTCGGGTCTCAGGTTTCGAAGTAGGGGAGCCAGATCGACTTCGCTCCAACTTCATCTCCGGGATAAAACACCTCCCAGTGCGTGTGAGTCTCTAACGGTTCGGTTGGCGTGAGGTGTCGAAAAACGATACCTGAGGCAAACCAAACCCGGACTAGCTAGCCGATCAGGGTTTTCTCAATGATGTCGATGGCGTGATCGATGTGTTCCACCGTGGAGCGACGATTGAGAATGGCGAAACGGAGGATGAATCGTCCATCGATGACGGTGGGCGAGAGATGGACTTTCCTGTCTGCATTGACCGCCTCCCACGCGGCCCGGCCCGATTCATCGTCATCAAAACCAAAAGCCACGATCGACAGATCAGGTACCCATCGAGTATCGACACCGTCGGTTGTGACCAGACGGTCGTAGGCATAACGAGCCAGGTCAAGGCTGGAATCGAGAGTTTCTCTAAACGGCCCCACCCCATGGAGCTGCAACGGCAACCAAACAGAGAGCCCACGGAAGGGCCGACTCAGTTCTGGACCCAGCGAAGAAATGTCTCGCATCCCCAAGTAGCTGTCGTCATCGCGGAGGTAGGCGCCCCTTCCTTCATGGGCGTCCACCAGCTTCGACTCGCTTCGCGCGAGTAGAGCACCAACACCAAAGGGCATCGAAAGACCCTTGTGCGGATCAAGCGCAATCGAGTCGGCACGGCTGATACCGGCGAGTGTGTCTCTGCCGCCTTTTGTCAGCTGAAAGAATCCGCCATACGCCGCATCCACATGGAGCCACAATCCTTCGGCCGCGGCGACATCGGCGAGCGCTTCGAGGGGGTCTACGGTTCCGGTGTCGGTTGTACCGGCCGAACCAATGATAAGGAAAGGTTGACGACCGGCGGCGCGGTCGGAATCGACGTGTGAGCGCAGCAGATCCACATTCATCCGTAGGTCATCGTCAACGTCGACGTTGACGATCTGATCAGCACGAAACCCGGCTAGGCGAGCGGCTTTGGCAGCCGAGTGGTGGGTATGACTTGTCACGTACATCACGCCGTTGGTGAAGTGGTCGCCGAGTTGGGCAACGCGGGCAGTGACGATGCCGGTGAAATTCGCTGTTGACCCGCCAGAGAGAAGCAGTCCCGATGCTTCCGGTCCAAGCTCGAACAAACCCGTGAGCCAATCGATCACACCGTGTTCGATAGCGGTGAACCCCGGCGCCGCCGCGGTCACGCCGGTGTATCGGTTGAGACCCGTCGCAAGGAAATCGGCAAGGGCCGCGGTGTACATGCCCGAGTTGGGGATATACGACATGTGCCCCCCAGATGGGTGGAGAATTCCACTCTGGCCGGCGAGCTCGACGTCTTCGAGAACCGATTGGAGTGAACGTCCATTCTCTTCCGGAGGCCTTCGGAGGTCGCTGACGGACTGTTGGGAGGGATCCTCACCATGAGCCTCCATCGTGTCCATCTCGTCGAACCAGTTGGCAAGAAACCGGACGATCTCGGTGGTTAGTTCCGCTCGTTCTTCTCGATTCGGCTCAAGGGGGCTGGTCACGCTGGACAAGGTAATCGCGGTCCACACGATGTGCCCATCTTCGAGGATCTACGATCAGCAACATGACACCTGGTGATATGTGAGCATCCAATTCGACCGACTGAGACTTCTCTGGCCCGACCACCTCGGCCTGGCACGGGGGAAGTATCTGACACCAGACAAGGCCGAGGCCGGGACGGCCCATGCCATCTCACTTTTCACGCTCGGCTTCGACCGGGTTATGTACGACCACAAAGCCGGCATGATGACCGAGGGGCTTCCCGACTGTGAAGCCAACTTTGATGGTTCGGATATTCGTCCCAGCTGGCAAGACGGAACCGCGGTTGTCATCCCCGACATCACCCGCCAGGGCCAACCGGTGCCGATGGCGCCTCGGAATGTCCTCAAGGGCGCCATTGAGAAATGGCGGGCGCACGGTCTCGAGCCAATGGTTGGAATCGAATTGGAGGCCTTCCTCTTCGAACCCGACGAGAACGGTGGTTGGACCCCCATCTCGACTCCTGGCCACTACGTGTACGGAACCGGAATGGCTGTTGATCCGACAGGCACAATCGATGAGATCATGACAATGGCCAGGGAGGTCAGCCTTCCGCTCGAGTCGGTCAATAGCGAATATGACAACGGGCAATTCGAACTGACTCTGGCCTACACCGACGCCCTCAAATCCGCAGACGAGGCTTTCCTTTTCAAGGTCATGGCGAAAGAGGTCGCGGCAAAACGCGGCATGTTGCTCACATTTATGGGCAAACCAATCAACAATCGTGGCGGCAGCGGTCTGCACGTGAATCTTTCTCTCAAAGACGCCAGCGGTTCCAATGTCCTCCACGATGAAGACTCTGACGACGGATTGAGCGGCACCGCTCGATCGGTGATGGCTGGGATGCTGCACCACCACGTCGGTATGACGGCGCTGCTCGCACCCACTGTCAATTCGTACAAACGTCTCCAACCGGGATCACTATGCGGATATTGGGCCAACTGGGGCTACGACCACCGTGGTGTGACCGTTCGGGTGCCTCCGGCTCGTGGCAATGGGACACGTCTCGAACATCGTGTCGGCGACGGTTCGGTAACGCCACATCAGGGTGTGGCCACAGTGCTGACTGCGGGTCTTCTTGGCTACGAAAACGATTACGAGCTACCACCCGCCGAGACACTCGATTGCCTGGAGAACGCTTCGACCGACGTTGTCTGCCCGTCTTCACTCGAGGCTGCCCTCGACGCATTGGAGGCGGACACTGATCTGGTCGAGGCCTTTGGTCCAGTGTTCGTTGACGGGTATGTCACCGTCAAGCGGGCCGAATGGGACCGATACAAGGTCTGGACCACCGATTGGGAGATGGCTGAATACCTACCCTTCCTCTGATGAGTGGATTCCTCTTCCCAAGGACGCCGAGTGGGCGCTCCTCATTGATCCCATCGCCTCCGTGGCACTACTCGGGTGAGATGCTCACCGTCGAGTATCGGACCAACCCTGATCGGGTCGCCGACCTTCTGCCCCAGGGAGCAACTCTGGCAACCGACGATCCTGGTGCCGTGGCCCTCATTTGGGCCGACTGGCAGAGTGCCGGTGACACGCTCGAGGAGACCCTCGATCCCGTGCGGAGTCAGTACAAGGAGGCGTTTGTCGTCATCCGCTGCGAGTGGGACGACAGGACTTGGAGTCGCTGCCCCTACATCTGGGTTGATAAGGACTTTGCTCTAGTCAGGGGTTATCACCAGGGTTACCCGAAGAAGCTTGGCGATATATGGATGACCCGTCCGATCGTGGTGGGTCGTGCAGGGCCCAGGTTGGAAGTGGGGGGTCGGTTCGGGATGACCCTCGCAGCCGCCGACCGCCGTCTCGCCGAGGCGACTGTGACGTTTTCAGAGCAGGTGACCTCCCCAGGATTCGTGAATGGGCACCCGATGCTCCACAATCGAATCTGGCCCTCGATCGAGTCGGATGGCAGTCGTTCCATGGACGAGCTGGTGACCATGAGTGGTTACGACGTGGAGATTGCTGACGTCTGGATGGGGGAGGCCGAAATCAAACTATTCGAGTCACCATCCGAGGAGCTCTCCCTTCTCGAGCCCGAGGAGATCATCGGTGGGTTCTACCATCGGGTTGGTGTGTCGTGGAGCGGTGGGACGACTTTGCGGCCCACACCGTGACCGAAGTTGTCATCTTTGTCGCGGCGGGTGCCATTCTCGTTATCACAACGATTTCGGGTCGTTTGGCAAAGATCTGGCTGACTGAACCGTTGGTCGCAGTCGTGTTCGGAGTAGTGCTGGGGCATTTCATCATCGGCCCGATCGACTTGACCGAGCCTGCATATCTCACATTTCTCGAACTGACTCTGGCCCTCGTTCTCTTCAGTGATGCGTCACGAGTGAGCCTTCGACGGTTGAAGGGAACCTACGCTTGGCCGGCGCGCATGTTGACGCTTGGTCTGCCGATGGCAATTGCCATTGGTACCGCGGCCGCGGCCTGGCTGCTTGGTCTCCCGCTTGGGTTCGCTTTGCTCCTTGGAGTTGTGCTGGCGCCTACGGACGCTGCGCTCGCTGAGCCGGTCTTGGAGAACAAGTCGGTACCGGCCCGAGTACGTCAGACCTTGAACATCGAGTCCGGTCTGAACGACGGCTTCGCCGTTCCTGCCCTCCTGATTGCGATCGGCCTCCTCGAGGCCGAAGAAGGGATGATCTCACCAGGGCAGGCGGTGCTGGTCTTTGTCCAGCAGTTGGGGATTGGGATCGTCGGTGGGGTCGTTCTCGGGCTGTTTGGCGCATTGATCATCGGAAGGGGAGTCGAGCGGGGTTGGATGAACCCGCTGCATCAAAAAATCGCCGCTCTCTCGCTCGCCCTGGCCGGCTTTGCCGGTGTGCAGCTGCTCGGCGGATCGGGATTCGTCGCAGTATTCATCGCCGGCGGGGTGATGAGCCACCGGATCGAAAAGCGCCCTGATTATCTCTATGAATTCGCCGAAACCGAAGGCCACATCATGGTCACGCTTGCCTTCCTGTTCGTTGGCGCCGGGCCCATTGCCGAGATGATCTCTGGCGGCATCTCCTGGAAGGCGATGCTCATGGCAGTAGTGGCCTTGGTGGTTGTTCGTCCCCTTGCCATCTGGCTTTCGCTGGGTGGTCAGAGTCTGATGGCGTCGACAGTGGCATTTCTTGGCTGGTTCGGACCACGCGGCTTGGCGACGATCGTTTTCTATTTGTTGGCTGTCGAGGAACTCCTCGAGGTGCCGACTCTCATGACCGAAGCGGTTATCGCGACTATGGCGCTTTCGATCTTGGCACACGGCGTCACGGCAGTGCCGGCGTCGGCCTGGCTCGGGCGAAGATTCGAAGGTATGGAAGACGAGGAGGACATGCCCGAAATGGGCGATTCAATCGAATTTCCGACACGCAGAGGTCGATGATCTAGGAAACGCTATCTTTGCTGATCTGAAGTGTCTTCAAGTCTGAGTGGAAATCCAATGCGTATTCGCCACCTTCGCGTCCGATTCCGGAAATGCCACAGCCGCCAAAGGGAGCGGTCAGGTCACGGACGAGATAGGTGTTGACCCAGACGGTACCGGCGCGGATCTCGGCCCCGGCACGATGCGCCCGTTCCTCGGATCCCGTGTAGACAATGCCCGACAGGCCATAGTCGGTGGAGTTCGCGAGACCAATGGCCTCCGTCTCGTCCTCGAATGTCTGATAGGTGAGAACCGGGCCAAATACTTCTCGTTGGACAACTTCGGATTGATTCGACCGCGGCTCGATGAGGGTCGGTTCGAACCAGAGCCCATCGTCTTTCCAGCGTTCGCCGCCACGAACAATATGGTCGCCGGCGTCGCGAGCCCTGTTGACGAATCCTTCGACCCTTCGCAGATGGTCGGGGTGAATCATCGGTGAGATCGTCGTAGCGGGGTGGCGACTATCCCCGAGGATGTGGTCGTCCGTGTATTGGTTGAAGAGTTCGAGGAATTCTTTGGAGACGGCCTTCTCGACCAGCAGCCGGGTTCCGGCGATACATGTCTGACCTGAATCGTCGTATTGACCGGCGGCCCTTCTCGCCGCTGCTTCGAGATCGGAGTCGGCAAAAACGATCAAAGGTCCTTTACCGCCCAATTCAGCGGTGAAAGGGGTGATGTTCCGGGCAGCGGCAACGCCGATGTGTCGGGCAGTCTCCGGTGAGCCGGTGAATGAGATTCGCCGAACCCGTTTGTCGCCAACGAGTGCCGCTCCGACTTCTTCGCCTATGCCTTGGACGATATTGAGGACCCCGGGTGGCAGTCCCGCCTTCTCACCCAAGTCGGCGAGGATCGATGCAGAGAGGGGCGACCACTCGGCGGGCTTCAATATCACAGGGTTGCCGGCTGCGAGGGCGGGAGCGAGTTTCCAGGTCGACAGAAGCCAAGGTGCGTTCCAGGGTGTAATGATCACGGCAGGGCCGGCAGACATCCGCTGCACCTGGTTGTTCGTTCCCTTCGAGGACCAGGCTCTGGGTTCATAACCCGCCGCGAGGTTTGCGTAGTTGCGGAAATTCTCTGCCCCGCGATGAATCACCCGTGCCTGCAGGCTCTCCAGCAACATCGCCATATCGACACACTCGACGGTCGCCAATTCGTCGATGTTCTCGTCGATCAGATCTGCCAGACGATGTAGATATTCGGCGCGCTCCTTGGGCTTTAGCGCCGCCCACGACGGAAAAGCCTCGACAGCAGCCGATACGGCAGCGTCCGCGGTGAGCGCGTCACCGCGGGCCACATCGGCGAGCTTCCAATCCCAGTCGAGCGGAGATCGGACTTCGAACGTCACATCGGATGAGACACGCTGCCCAGCGATGTAGTGATCGGGCGAAACAGCAACGTCAGATATTTCTGCTCGGGGCGAAGGCAAACTCGGACTCCAGATCGTTAGGTACCTAAGGATAAGCTGGTGTTGTGAACGTGAGAATACGATGCCTCGGCCGCTGACCGACCACGACCCGGGAGTGGTGTTGGAGGCAGAACGCGACATTCGGGTTCGACTCGGTGACCGACCCCTCGACTTTGATGCGCTTCTTGCGGTTTCCAACATATATCGGGCTGCGAACGCGGTACGTAATCGTATGGAGCGTGAGATTCTGACCCCTGCCGGTCTCAGTTGGGGCGGGTTCACCATCCT
Organism: uncultured Acidimicrobiia bacterium; assembly: GCA_964195235.1. Lineage (GTDB taxonomy): Bacteria > Actinomycetota > Acidimicrobiia > Spongiisociales > ZC4RG35 > CAXMPK01. The sequence goes on from CAXMOW010000007.1 coordinate 12,167, forward strand.
TTTTGTGTTGTGGGTGTGGGGCGACCGTGAAACCGGAGAACTCGCTGATGACTGTGGTCTGGCCAAAGGCACATTGTCAGGAATGTTGCGGACCTTGGAACGGGTCAGTCTGGTGTCGCGTTCCAGACATCCAGACGATGGGCGCAAGGTGATGGTTCATCTCGAAACCTCAGGTCTCGAAACCATCGAGGCCGTATTTCCCCGGTTCAACGAGTTCGAGGCGAAATTCACTGCTCGCCTCGACTCAGATGAGCGTCTCGAATTGGCCCGCCTGCTCCGACTCGTAACCGCTACCGCCGACGAGCTTCCTCTTGTAACGGAAGGTTGAATACAAAGATGAGAAGGAGATCTAACTATGGGTGAAATAGTCGGAGCCGGCCTAGTAAGTCACGCTCCCACGATCATGTTCGACGAAGCGACACGTCTAGAGCTCAACGAAGACAAGGAAATCAGCCTTGTCCCGGGTCTGGTGCGGCTCAGGGATGAGGTGTTCGACCGGCTCCAGCCGGACGTGATCGTGATAGTCGATTCTCATTGGTTCACCACGGTGGAACATGTGCTCTCCGCACACTCTCGCCGTCAGGGACACATGACTTCTTCCGAACTTCCACGAGGAATGGCAGGAATCCCTTACGACTATCCGGGTGATCCTGAGTTGGCTCATCTTGCTGCTGACCTGGGCAAGGAGTTGGGCACGCCAACCCATGCCAATGAAGACGACTATCTCCCCGTCTACTACGCCAGTGTCAATCTGGTGCACTACCTCCACCGAGACGAGAGTGTTGTCTCTGTTTCGGTAGTTCAGACCGGCGAGCCGGACGACTTTCTAACCATGGGTGAAGCGATAGGCGAGGCCGTGTCGCGGCTCGACCGCCGGGTTGTTGTATTGGCGTCGGGCGGTATGAGCCATACCTTCTGGCCACTCAAACAGATTCACAAACATGAGGCATCAGACCCGGTCCACATAATCACACCCGAGGCTCGTGCTGCCGACGAGCTTCGTCTCGATTGGATGCGTCAAGGCGAACATCGGCGGATCGTCGAATCGATGGACGACTACATGCAGTACAACCCTGAGGGCGATTTTGGCCACTACCTCATGATGTTGGGAGCAATCGGCGGGGCAAAATGCTCCGCTCCGGGAGAGCTTTTCTCCGACTATGAGAACGCAACAGGTACCGGACAGGTCCATGTTTGGTTTGAACGGCCCGAAGGCGGCTGGACCGACTAACCGGGAACGGACCCCGGACCGTGGCACAATCTGAGGGTGGTTGCAGTAAGAAGCTCCACGGGTCTCGTTGACGACCTGGATCGTCTCGCATCAGCCTTGGAAAGTCTCGATCTGAGGACGGCGTCGATTCGTGGCAAGAACGCGGATTCCACAAGAGATCAACTGGTCCGGACCATTCGATCGTATGTCGTTCCTCGCATCAACGATACGGCCATACCTCTGTGTGTTGTGTTTGCCGGGCCGACCGGTTCAGGCAAATCCACTCTGATCAATAGCATCTCGGGGCTCGAGGTCTCCAAGACAGGCCCGATCAGACCGACCACGACCGCTCCCGTTGTCCTCGCGTCGAGAGCGAATATTGAGCGTTTCGAGAGGTTTGGCGGCTTTGAGTGCGACGTCGTCCAGGGAGCGGCGCCGATTCTCGACACCGTCGCGCTAATCGATACGCCCGACATCGACTCCACGTCAACTGAACACCGGGCAACAGCTGAAACTCTGATCGACAACGCAGACGTTGTGGTATTCGTAACTTCGACGCTTCGCTACGCCGATTTGGTGCCGTGGGAGGTTCTGCGCCGTGCAGCATCCCGCGGCGCTCCGGTCATCAACGTGCTCAATCGCTATTCGAGCTCATCAGCCGGTGCTTATGTTGATTTCCGAAGTCTTCTCTCCGCTGAAGGGTTGACGACTGATGTTGTCAGGGTTCCGGAGCATCATCTCGGACCGGGAGCTCACTCGGTCCCATCCCTCGCGGTCAGGGAGCTGGCTCGGCGTCTGGTTGACTTAGCCCGCGATCGAAATCGATATCAGCAGGATGTCCTGGATCGTGTTCTGGCCTCAGCGCTTGTCCAGACCAAGGACTTAGTCGAGAGCGTCGATGACGACCGCCGGTGGTTGGATGAGCGTGAGGCAGAGGTTCGACTCGGTTTTGACGACGCGGCCATCGAACTCGAATTGTCACACGTGGTCGAGGACCTCAGCTTTGGATTCCCACATGCGGCCTCGGCCAGAAAGAGGAGACGTTGGCTCCGTCATCTCTCTGTCGACATCGATGTGAACGATCGCATCGTCGCCGCAGTTGAAACCGATGTTCGGTCCCGTGGATTGATTGACGACGATCTTCGCGAAATGGTCTCTGCAACCCTTCCTGGATGGCATGAGTACGTCCGTCGTGTCGCCGAGGACGTGGGCGTGGTATCGCCGGACCCGGCATCCTCGGTTCTGATTGCTTCCAGTCTTGGCTTGCGGGACCGCGAAATGGAATCCTTTGTCTTTGGCGATGGCTCAAACCTGCTGGTAGGCAGGGTTCGTCGCGAGTTGGTCGCCAGACTTCAAGTTGTCTACACCCACGTCGGTGAGCGCTTGGTCGATCGACTCGCGTCGGAGGCTGGTGACCCGTATTCGGGAGATCTCGCGAACCGAATGTCATTTGTGGTTGCGAGGTCGCATTTCGCCGATGCGTGACGCGCTGGTCGGACTTCTCGACAAGACAGATCTCGCACTCGCCTCGTGTCAGAACGTTGTGAGCGATGAGGCATTGGAGAGTTTCGCCGAGACGGCCCGCGACGTCAGAGTTCGTCTTGATTACCCAGCCGATCTGGTTGTGACAGCCCTCGCCGGGGGTACCGGATCAGGGAAATCGAGCATTCTCAATGCGATCGCGGGTGAGGAAGTAGCTGACGTAGGGGGTGTCCGTCCCACCACCAACACAGCGTTGGCCGTATTGGCGCCGAACCGTGTCGGTGTCATTGACGGATATCTCCGAGAGCTGGACATCAAGATCCGGCCGGTGTCCGGCATTCCCGAGTGGTTGGTCTTGATCGATCTGCCCGACACCGACAGTGTCGATGTCGAACACCGTTTTCAGGTCGAGACGTTGCTTCCACACGTCGACGTGCTTGTGTGGGTCACCGATCCTGAAAAGTACCGCGATGCAGTGCTTCACGATCGATTCCTGAAGCCGCTAGCGGTATATGAACGCCAGATGCAGTTCGTGCTCAATCAGGCGGACCGATTGGCTGACGGATCTGTCGAAGAAGTCCTCGCCGATTTCGCCGCCGCGCTCAGTGAGGACGGTATCGATGATCCGCAACCGTTGGCCACTTCTGCCAACCCCACATCGGGTCCGCCGGGAGGGATTGACGATCTACTTTCCGCCCTGGCGACACTGATTGGCTCTGGCGCAGACGTCTACAGGAAACTCATGACTGACCTCGAGCGAGCTGTGGCTGTCATGGAAACCCACGTAGGGATGGTGGGGGTGGAATTCGAACGTCGCTTCTCCGAAACAATTGACAAGGCCTCGGCATCGATTGTTGATGACGAAGGCGATGCTGCTTCTTTGACATTGACTCGATTTGTGGAGGATCTGGCGACAGAAACGGGAGGGCCTGTAGGCGAGGAGATAAGGGCCGTGGCCGTCGATGTTCCCACATTGGTGCACACGACCCGAGAGTCGCTCACCACAGCATTACTTGATCATCGCAAAGCGCTTCCCCTGATCAGATGGAGTGTGAAAGGCGACTCGATGCCACGCGAACTGAGGTTGGATTTGGTCACCCATGAGCTCGAGACGACTTTGGAGCCACCGCTGCGTCATGCACTTTCTCGACGTGCGAATGCCCGTGCTGCCCTAACCGACTTGTCGCTGTCGTTGGCATCCACACGTTCGGGTCCCCTGTAGTCTCCCGTCGTTCATGACTGGAACTCTCACCGAAACCCTGATTCGCTCCGTGGTGGTGGTGGTTGTCGCGGTATTGACATACTTCCTCTTGGTCCGGGTGGGAAAGAGGATGGTCGAGGCCTACGCGTCGAAGTCGGAGAAAGAGGCAGGCGCCAGGATCGTGACTCTCTGGCATGTGATGAGACGGATCGTGCTGTTGGTCGTGGCCCTCACCACCATGCTCGTCCTCTTTGGTGTCTGGGGATTCAGCATTGCTCCTTTCCTGGCTATTGGAACGGTTCTCGCCGCCGCATTGGGATTTGGAGCCCAGGACCTGGTCAAGGACTTCATTGCCGGCTTTTTCATTTTGGTTGAGGATCAGTTCAAGATTGGAGACACGATCACCATTGCCGATGTGACCGGGACGGTCGAGGACATTCAGCTTCGGGTGACGGTCTTGCGCGATCTCGAGGGCAACCAGTTGTTTGTCCCCAATGGTCAAGTCATCGTCACCACCAACTTCACAAGTACGTTCGCCAACCCCGTCATCGACGTGGGGATCTCATATGAGTCAGATGTCGATCGGGCACTGGCCATTCTCAAAGACGAGCTTGATGCCTTCGCAGCAGATCCTGACTGGAAAAGTCGGATCTCTGGCGACGCCGAGATCATGGGAGTCAACGAGTTGGGCGATTCGGCTGTGGTGTTGAGGGCACGTCTCAAGACCGACGCCGACCAGCGTTGGACTGTGCGGAGAGAAGCCCTTCGACGGGTCAAGAAGCGCTTTGACGCCGAAGGAATCACCATTCCGTTCCCTCAGGTCACGGTGCACCGGGCGGATTAATCTCCCGACTCCTAGCCGCTCACGACTCGCAGGGCGTCTGCATTCCATTCCACAGCGGCCTCGTCAACCATCCCAAGAGATTCGCCATCGGCCTGCACTGCAACTGGAGGGTCTGCTTTCAACTCAAGGGTCTTGACACCTTCCCACACTTCGATCTCGCTCACGGCTGCCAACGGGCGCTTCGAAAGGGCGTTGATGGCAATTTGGGGGATGCGGCGTCTTCGCAGACGCTCGAGAACGAGGGCCGTCATCGGGTTCGGCGGTTCTGAAGCGAGGGTTATCGGGATCTTCCCGAAGTAGGTATAGATATCCCGGAACTGAACCAGGGCGGCCGCTGCCTGGGACGATCGGTCCCCGGCCACGACATCGAGGTGGGGCCGGCGTGACGGGAAGGTCCTGATCCCGACGCCAAATGCAGTCCGGGCATAGTGGATCGAGCCGAAGCGATATTTGCGGTAAGGGTCCCGGTCAGCCTCAATGACCACCTCGGCGTCGAGCCCAAATCCGCAGGCGAATATGGCGTGATGCACCGTCTCAGTCGTCCCCCGAGTGAGTGTCATACTGGCCACACCGATGACCTTGGGTGGTGATGGCGTAGCAATTATTCGGGCTGCTTTCGACGCCCGCCCTGGCAGGTTGAGGAGTCTGGCGACAACGTTGGTGGTTCCGGCCGGGATGATGCCCAGGGTCGACTCCGATCCGACCAACCCCTGAGCAACGTGATGGACCATTCCGTCACCACCCATCGCCACAACCAGGGAAACACCATCCTCTGCTGAGCCACGGGCGGCCTCGGTTGCCTCAGAAGCCGACGAAGGCCAGATAGCTTCGACGTCATGCGTTTTCGACAACGTCGACATCACGTCGCGATGGGAACCACCCGTGAACTGCGAGGCCACCGGGTTCGCGATGACTACAAGTCGATCCATTGGCTCGGGAGGGTACAGCGGTATCCTTCCGCTTGATGACCGGCTTTCCAAACGACCGCGAAGGTATATCTGTCGACGAGAATGAGCGCGAACCGCTCTTCTCCCTGGTGGCTGGTGAAGGCAACGGGTTCATGCTCGGTGTTGCTGCCGGAGATGCGGCCGGGGGTGCATGGGAGCTCGGCTACTCGGCCGTGACCGAACAGATCACTGTTATTTCATATCAGTTGATCGATCATCGTCACCTCGACCCAACCATCGTCGTCCGACGCATCAGAGAGCTGGACGGCTCTGAGGCCGAAGGCAATGTCTATAGATCTGAGACTCCGCACTTTCGAAGCTGGCTTGATCGAGCCGCCGCCGGCTCCACGGTTCCTGAAGATGAGCCTTCGACCGATGGTATCGCCCGCACCGTGGCGCTTGGTGTGGCTTTCCGCAATGACCCACAGACGGTTGTCGACCAAGCAGTGAACCTCGGACGTCTCTTCCATCGAGATGCAGGCAGTGTTGCCGCCGGCGTTATTTCGGCATCTGCTGTTGCTGCGTCTTGTTTTGGACAGACCGGTCGCGACCTGGTTGCAGGAGTCGCCGAGACGGTCATACCCGTCATACCGAGCATCGCTGTCGACATGTCGGGCACCGAACGACTCGACGTCCTCGAAGGTGAATTTGCGAGATTGGAAGGTTTGGTGGGTGTGGGGTCAGGTCATGAGGCTTTGGCCCTGATGGGAGACGAGCCCAGCGATCCGATCCGCCAGGCTCTCGTAGGGTTGCTTCTCGCGGCACCCATGAACGACGTCTATCACAGCCCCGTCGAGCAGGCGGCCCGAATTGGCGGAAGCGTCTTAGGGGCCGCAGTGGGAGCAATCGTGGGGGCGCGAATCGGTATCCGAGCCTGGCCGTGGGCATTTGCCAACGACACTTGGTTTGCCGAGATCGGTCGCCGATTGGTCGGAGGATCAGACGAGACCCGGGATCTTCCGATCCCCTACGCGGTGGAGCAGCACCTCATGTCTGGATCCCATCCGGGCTTTCACTGAGAACCAGTGCCAGCGCGCTGTTCGGGAAGTCCCTCGTTTATCAGCCAATCGGAGAAGTAGAAGCCGACGACACCCAAGGCAAAGATGGTGTTGGCCAGGTCGTAGATGACCCAGGAGGCCACCGACAGACGCCCCGGTTTGGGCGCGACCCGGCTCCTCGGATCTCCTTCAGAATGTAACGGCGACGGAAATCAATTCCTCACGCCCAAGCAGCCCGGCGGCGGCCTGAAGGGCTCGTGGCGACTCCGACAGAGGGAATTGATGAGATACCAGGTCGTCAATACGAGGATCGGTTGCGACCTGATTCGTCGCCCACTGATAGCCAATGCCGGTGGCGCCCATGGCTCCCTTGACCGTCAATTGTTTGGCAACGATCACGTCGCTGAGGAAATGGAACGCACGGTCGCCTTTGGTGGAGGCGAGCACAACACGACCGCCACTCCGCACCAGATCGAGTGCAGTGAAGACAGCCTCGGGGTCGTCCGACGTAACATCTACAACGACATCGGGCCGACGTCCGAGGGCGCTGGCAATCTCTCCTGCCACGTCACCCTGCTCGGCATTGATGGTCATATCGGCGCCAAGCCTCTTGGCCAGTTCGAGTCGGTCACGGTCATGGGTCAGGCCGGTGATGCCCACCCAACCCGCGCCGGCGGCCTTGGCCGCAATCAGACAGGCCAAACCACGAGGACCGGGGCCAAGAATCAGCACGCTCTCGCCGGTCTGCAATGCAGGCAATTCGACAGCCCAACTATGACCCGACGCCAAAGGGTGAACATAGGTGGCCACTTCGGCCGGGACATCGTCGGTCAGCTCGTGAAGATGGGCGTTTGGGTCGAGATACATCATTTCGGCCAACCCACCCCAAAGACCGGGTGGCTCGATTGAAGGGATCATTCCGTAGGAGTTCGTCGGCTTACGACTCACGCAGGTGGCAAGGTTCTGGACACATCGCCGGCATCGGCCACAGCGGATTCGTGGCTCGACTACCACTCGTGTGCCAACTGCGTAAGGCACATTGGGTCCCTGGATTGCGATCCGGCCGACCACTTCGTTGCCAGGTACCAGGGGATAGACGATGTCGCGGGCTTCACCCTTCCAAACCTGCACGTCGGAACCCGAGATGCCAGTGGCCTCCACGGCCAGCCAGCCACCCTCTTCGTCGTCACGAGCCGTCACCTGAGTGTCAGAAAACTGACGTGGCTCGACGAGCATCATCGCCCGAGCAGTAGTCCCCGAATCCATTGCAGGCGAGTGTAAACCCGCCCTACGACCTTCCAATCACATCGGCGATCGCAGCTACGCCTCGTCTGATGTCCTCTTCGCCGACCGCATATGAGAGACGGAGATACCCGGGCGCTCCGAACGACTCGCCGGGAACCAGCGCTACGCCAGCCTGGTCGATGATCGCCTCAGCGAGTTCGGCTGATGTGGCATAACGGTCGCCGAGAACTGCGCGGACGTCAGGGAAGAGGTAGAACGCCCCCTGGGGTTCCACACATTGGAAGCCAGGGATCGTCGAGACCAGCGAGTACATGAGATCGCGTCTGGCGGCGAAGGCGTCTCGCATCACACCGACAGTGTCCTGCGAGCCCGTGAGCGCCGCCAATGCTGCGTGCTGTGAGACGTTCGAAACGTTGGATGTTGCGTGGGATTGGTGTCGTGCCGCGGCATCCATCACGTCGAGGGGGCCGATCATCCAGCCAACCCGCCAGCCGGTCATCGCGAAGCTCTTGGCCACGCCGTTGATCATGATCCAGTTCTCGAAATGAGGGGTGGCAGCAATGATTGAGGGCGCTACCTCATCGTCGTAGAAGAGACGCTGGTAGATCTCATCGGCGATCACCCACACATCGTGTTCTGCCGCCCATTCACCGATTGCCTTTGCCTCGTCGGTGGTGTAAACCGAGCCAGTCGGGTTCGACGGTGACACGAAAACGAGTGCCTGGGTGCGCTCGGTCCGGGCGGCCTCGAGGTCCTCGACAGTCACTTTGAAGCCGGACTGCGAGTTGGTTTCGACGACTGCGGGGATGCCCCCGGCCAGTTCGATACCCGCGGGGTAGGTCACCCAGTACGGAGCCGGGAGCAGTACCTCGTCTCCCGGGTCGATCAAAGCGGCGAAAGACTGAAAAACCGCCTGCTTGGCACCGTTTGTCACCACCACTTCCGAGGAATCCACCTCCACATTTGAGTAGGTGGCGGTGTACTCGGCTACCGCTTCTCGCAGGGGCGGTAGTCCCTGGTTGGCCGTGTATTTGTGGTTGGCGGGGTCGTGGGCGGCTCGGGCGGCGGCTGCCACGATGTGCTCCGGGGTGGGGAAGTCGGGCTCACCTGCGGCAAATGAGATGACCTCATGGCCTGCTGCACGCAGCTCGCGGGCTCGACCGCTGATGGCCATGGTCGCCGAGCCGGGGACGGCAGCGAGACGACGGGAGACTCTCTTCACACGGGGCATCGTACGACCCGTTGATACCGGGGTCGAAAGCGCCTGTATTGCCTGTTCTAATAGACGCTACGCATGATGAAACCGATGACCAGCGTCAGGACAATGGTTCCCACGACTATCAGCAGAATGCCCGACGACTTCAGTTCGGGTGGTGCCTTTCTTGGGGCGCCTGACCAATCCTCTCCGTTCCAGTAGCGCTGCATCCCTTTCCTGCCCTCGGGATGGTCGTACCAACCAGGTTCTGAAGGTGTTTCCGTGTGTGTCATCCAGGCCGACTCTACGCTCGAGGGATCTGAGGGTCAGTAGCGCCAACGATGAGCCACGCGCCCGTGCCGGTCCAGGAGCAGCGCCATGTCCCCGTCGTTGTTCCACACCGGAGATCCACCCGGGTCCCAGAGGGAGTCATCGCTGCCGATCGTCAGCTTGTCTCCTGGCTGGAGAGATGCTCCCGTTGGGAATCGGTAGCGATGACGAGAGGACTCGTCTCGAAGTGTCCATCCCGATAGGTCAGCGACCGCCGATTCGTTGTTCACGATCACAATCGTCTCCTCGTAGGCATCCAGTGCAGCGATGACCACATTGGGTATCGGTCCGGAGCCGCAAGCGTCTTCGGCCCACAGGCCAAATTCGCCGGCGACAGCCTCATTCTCTTCGGCAGAGAACCCACTACCTGAATCCGAGGTGGTGGTGATCGCCAGGCCCATCTTCACCATTTCGAGGTTGACGTTTGTATTCCCGTCCCAGACATATGCCAGGGTGCGTCCGAACTGATCCAGGTCCTTGCGGATTTCGAGAGTGACACTGCGACCTTTCAATGTGCTGATCAGATGGTCGAGTGATTCCTTGTAGAAACATTCGTCACCTTCCGGTGCGTTGATGTCGAGAAGCCTGACATCGATCGTGTCCTGGACGGTTTCGACCACGATCGTGTCGCCGTCATAGATCCAGGTCACGACACCTGATATCCCGTCGGGGCCTGCCAGCTCGGCCGTGGTCGGAGTGCAGGCTGTCGCCAAAATCGCAACGACAACAGTCAGCCGGACCGTGTTCAGTCTTCACTCCTCAGTTGTCGCAATTCTTGCTTCTCAGCGCGTCTTGCCCGGCGTCTTCGTCTGAGGAAAGAACCCGATAGCAAGGCCAGAACAACAGCTGCAACAGCCGTGACCAGGATGACGATTGAAAGTGGGAAGCCGCCAGACAGCCAGAGAAACTCGATGGTCACGGTCTCGGTGTTTTGAACAGCGAAGACAACCAGAAGCACCACGCCCAATGTGCCCACGATCCCTCCCCAGGGAACACCCGGTGATGGGTCCTCCTCGGGCGGCGGGGGTTCCAGCTTGCCATCAAAGTCGTGGATCTCATCCATCGATACGAGGCTAAACGGTGTCGCTTGTCGCCCAGCGGTTTCGGGATGACCGGGCCTCCTCGACGTCCACTCGAATCAGCAGGATCAACCCCACGATGAAGAAGCCCACCACCGAAAGGATCGCTGGGCGACCAGAACCGGTAATGCCGCTGACTATGGCGAAGACCGTCGTGCCCGCGACCGCCGACGCCTTGGAGAATACGGTGAAAAATCCAAAGAACTCGGCCGACGACTCCTCGGGGATCATGCTTCCGTACAGGCTTCGAGAAAGGGCCTGAGATCCGCCGAGTACGAGACCCACAACCGCACCAAGTGTGTACAAGGGAGCCGCTTCCCCGACCGGGAGCAAGTACCCGGCGATGGTCACCGCGATCCAGATGAACAATGAGATGACGATGGCGGGCTTGGTGCCGATCTTCCCGGAGAGCCATCCGAAGAAAAGTGCCCCTCCAAAGGCAACGAACTGAACGATTAGGAACGTGATCACGATCTCTGTTGTGGCGAGTTCGAGTGTGTCAACGGCGTATACACCTGTGACCGCGATCACTGTGTTGATCCCGTTGCTGTAAAGGAAATAGGCCACAACGAAGAGCAGTAGCGCCCGAAAGTCGAGGAGTTTCTTGGTCGTCTCCCATGTGGCTCCGAACCCGATGCGCGCGTACGCACTCAGTCGCGACCTATCGGCGACCTCCGTGGGCAAGGGTTGGGCTTCACCCTCGTCGGGTAGTCGGCGCAGGGTTACGACGCTAAACAGCAGCCACCAGACCCCGGCCCCGGCGATTGAGATTCGCGACGCCGTGGCCAGCGACAGCCCGAGAGTTCCGTTGTCGCTTAGGAAGAGCAAGACAAAGGCGAGTAGCAGGTAGATACCGCCCCCGATGTACCCATACGCGAAGCCTTTCGACGAGACTCGATCGATCGTGTCGTCGGTCGTGATGCTTGGCAGAAAGCCGTCGTAGAACACGTTGGCGGCGACGAAGCCGATCTGTGAGACCAAAGCGATCAAGAGAAAGGCGACGACACCGCCATCAGGCACAAAGGGAAGGACAAGGGTCGTGATGGCTCCGAGGAGCGCGAAGTTGCGAAGGAATCTGCGCTTGGCAGCCGCGTAGTCGGCAATTGTACCGAGGACCGGCATCGCCAGAAAGAGGATCAACGATCCAAAGCCGACCACGGCCGCCCACAGTGTTTCACCAGACTGCCCGGCGAAACCCTCGTCGGGGACGATCGTCGATGCAAAAAACACTGCAACGATCGCTCCAAAGGTGGTGATGTAGGCCGAGTTGGCCCAGTCGTACATCGCCCATCCGAAGATGGTGCGTGGGTCGTTCTTGGTTACGTGGCTCACAAGATGAAGCTAGGCATAACCTGTCTCGTAATGCGGCGGTTAGCGATTGTTTTGTTGTCTCTGGTTGTGGCGTGCTCATCCGCCGGGGAGGTGGCGCCCACAACGACGGGTGATCCCGGTGCCACCACAACTGGTCTCCCTCCCGCCACCACTATCACTACGGACAACCACGGGGATTCGACGACATCGACCGGCCCTCGTGTTCTCGAACCACTCATCGGTCTCGAGTACCTCGAGGTAGCCACCATCGACTTTCCGATTCATCTGGTGGCCCGGTCGGGTGACGACAATTCCTACCTCGCCACCAAAGATGGCCACGTCTTGCTTGTTGAGGGCGGTTCGGTGCACGAAACCATGCTCGACATCAGCGACCGGGTCCGTGACAGCGGTGAGCAAGGTTTGCTCTCGTTGGCGGTGAAAGATGACGATCCCGACCACCTCTATGTGCACTACTCGGCGAGAGATGGCTCGACAGTGGTGTCGGAGTTCACATTCACCAACGGGCCAGCGCTTGTCGATCCGGAAAGTGAACGGATCCTGCTTCAACTCGATCAACCGGCCGGCAACCACAACGGTGGGATGATCCAATTCGGCCCAGATGGGGGTCTCTATCTCGGTCTCGGCGACGGGGGAGGTCGTGGTGACCGTTTCAACAACGCCCAGAACCGGGACACCCTGTTGGGTGGACTAATCCGGATCGACGTTGCAACCGGTGAATCCGAGTTATTCCAGTACGGGCTACGCAACCCTTGGCGCTTCTGGATCGACGATTTCACTATCTACATCGCCGATGTGGGACAGGGTGCCTTCGAAGAGGTTTCAGTCGCTCCGCTCGAGGTAGATGTCAACTATGGGTGGCCAATCACCGAGGGCCTGCACTGTTTTCGGCCGAAAGTCGACTGTGATACCAGCGGACTGACGCTCCCGATCGTTGAAGTCTCTCACAGCGACGCAGGATCGTGCTCGATCACCGGTGGGGTTGTCTACAGGGGCCTCGCCATCCCCGAGCTTGACGGCGCATTCCTTTTCTCTGACTACTGCGGTGGCTATCTGCGCAGTCTGATCGATGGGGAAGTCACCGACTTCACCGACCAGCTGGGTGTGCCCGGACGCGTTGCCAGTTTCGGTGTCGATGGCTTCGGCGAGGTGTATGTCATGACCACCGACCGGCTTCTCATGCTGGTGCCCGTGCGCGGCTAGCTGGCCGATAGGCTCCGGTCGTGGCAACGATCTTCACCAAGATCATCGAAGGCGAGATCCCAGGCACATTCGTCTGGAAAGATGATGAGTGTGTGGCTTTCATGTCGATCAACCCGCTTCGACCCGGGCACACGCTTGTGGTCCCTCGACTCGAAGTTGACCATTGGATTGATTGCCCGATCCAGCTCCGCACCCATCTTTTCGATGTCTCACAGACAATCGGACAGGCGATCGACAAGGCTTACGGTGCAGAGAGAGTCGGGATGATGATCGCCGGGCTCGAGGTGCCTCATCTCCACATCCACCTGGTGCCGATGGACGGTGTGCACGATCTCGACTTCGCCAACGCCGCCCACTCTGTCGAGCGTGGCGACCTCGAAGGGGCTGCATCCTCGATTCGCTACATACTCACCAGCCAAGGGGCCCGCGGGGTTTCGGGCTAGGTGGGCATATTTCTCGGGGGTCTGGCGTCCCTCTTTTGGGGTGTCGGCGACTTCCTGGGCGGGGAGGGCGCAAAGCGTGCGCCCGCCGCATCTGTAGTCCTTTGGGCTGGTGTCGTCTCCTTTCCGGTAGTGACAGCAGTCGCATTGGTGGTCGGTGGAATTGTCTCAGCAGTCGACATCGCACTGGGGGCCGCTGCCGGCGCGGGCGGGGCGATTGGGTTGGTCTTTCTCTATGCGGGGTTAGGAAGAGGTCAGGCCGCCGCTGTTGCGCCGGCTTCGGGGGCGCTTACCGGAATCTTCCCAGTCATGGTGGGGGTGCTCATTGGTGAGCGACCATCGACTCTTGCCTGGCTAGGTGTGTTAATTGCAATCCCAGCCATCGTTCTCAGCTCATGGGTGACCGAGGCAGGGGATGTCCCATATGGTGGTCTCTGGTATGGAGTGGTAGCTGGTCTCGGGTTTGGGAGCTACACCATCTTGATCAACATGACCAGCGACAACTCCGAGCTGCTCCCACTCATCCCGGCCCGGGCGGCAACGATGGCAGTCGTCGCATCGTTGGCCGTTTTCGGTGTTTGGAGGGTGGTCGGTTTTGCCAAAGTGCCGAGGCTCGTCGTGGTCGGCAGTGGCCTCTTCGATGTGGGGGCGAATATGACGCTGCTGCTCGGCCTTCGGTTGGGATCGTTGGCCTTGGTGTCTGTTGCAGCTTCGCTCTTCCCCGCGGTGACCGTGGTCTTAGCTCGAATCGTCAACCACGAGTATCTGCGTGGTCGACAAGTATTAGGACTGGTAATGACCCTCGTCGCCATCGCAGCGATCGCTCTCGGCTAGGAGGCGTACCTCATGTTTTCATGAGGCGAATACATTGTCGGTTCCAACGACTAACCAGGTGCCGAGGATGACCAATGCGATTCCGCCGAGACGTCGGGCGTCAAGAGAGTGGGCGTGTCCGAACAGTCCCAGATTGTCGATCAACGCTCCAATTGCGATAGATGCCCCGGTAAACAGGGTCAGCCCAGCGCCGAGACCCATCGTCGAAACCGTTATCCCGAGCGATGACACCACCACGAGACCCGCCAGACCCGCGGTATAGGCCCACCACGGGACGTCCTTCAGATCGGAGAGACGGGCTCCGCCGACCGCAACCACTATCAGCGTGGCCGCCAGACCACCGCCTGCGTAGGTGATAAATGTCGAGATGAGTGTTCCCGCCTTGTCCTCCATGATGCCAAGCATTTGTCCTTGAATCGCACCTGCAAGGCCACCGATCACACCGACTAAGACAACAAGGATCATGCTCATGTCTCATCATGGTGGTCGGCCAACTTCTCGTAGTGGCGGATTGTTCGATCGAGATACCGAACTGCCGAGTCGTAGCCTCCCAGAGCCTGATTGGTGGTGTATGCAAGAACCCGCATCAGCCATAGTCGGAATGCAATGGACTCCCAGGCTGTGTCCCCGAGCACAAATCCGTCATGGAGGAAGCCCAGCGCCGTGCCCCAAGTTGGCGCGTCCATGAACTGAAAGTGCGGTGTCTTCTGGTTGCGAAGGACCTCAGCTGCCAGAGGTTTCGGCAAGCCGCCGGCGAGATCCCCCTCGCGAGCATGCCATGGGGCCGTGAGCAATGCGATGGTCGGATCGACGTCGTAAGCAACAGTGTGTTTTAGATCGTCTGGAACATGGGCAGGGGGATCGGCGGCGAATTCCGTTGCCTCGTTCGGACTCGCCTTGACACGCAGACTGATCGCTGCGTCCAAGCATTCAATTGCCATGGTCCGAATCTCATCGAGAGTCCCGTAGAGAGCATGACGTTTCCCCTCTGCAACGTTGTGTTCATAAACCGGCAGGCCGAGGGTGGTGGTGGCGTGAGTGATCATGGTGTCCACACCCCAGTCAGAACGTGCTTGCACCGCAGAGTTCGAGGCGAGTGCAGCAATTGCCTCACTGGTCAAGAGCATCTCGCCACCCAGCGGCTGTCCCAAACGGGGAAGAACAGTGCCGGGAAATAGCATGGCCAGCGACGGTCGGGTGATCATCCAAGTGATCATTGCGTCCGTCGACGCTCGGGGGAACCTGTGCCGCACCACTCGATAACCCTGATCCGCTGCTTCCTCCGCTCCTTCGATCCAGGTGTCATCGAAGTTGGTGATGTCAGCGTCGTAGAAGTGGACCCGATCGAATCCACGCTCCGCTGCCCTTCTAATCGCCGTGTTCATCCCGTCGCCTTTGCCCCTGCGAAAGTTGCCGATCCTCTCCTGAGCGAAGACCTGAATCGCGGTTGATTCTCGGGCCGCAATCGCGGCGGCGATGGAGGAAACCTCACTCATCTCATCGCCATCTTCGGCGGCAACGGCCCAGACTTCATGGACGCGTTCGTTGCCGGCCGCTGTGGCAAGGTTGGCGGCGATGACGCTGATGTCTTCCTGTTTGAACGGGAACACGATCAGGCTCATGGATCAGTCCGATGTTGGGGGAGGGGAAATGTCACAACTGGCGTCTACTCTCGTCGTTGATGGAAGAAATGGTTGGACGGGTCCTCGGGACCAAAGATGCGACGCCACTCGAGTTCTGGGTTGGTGTGAGTGCAGGTGAGTTCATCCAACTCGATGATGTGGTTGCTCTCGAACGGGTTCTGCCCACCGGCGAGATCGTCAGGATGTACGGGACTGTCGGTCAGGTGATTGCCCGTCATGAAGGAGCGAGATTCGATTCGGATGTTTTTCTGATCGAAGACGGAATTCTCCCTGCTGAGGTGTCCGAAGCAGCCCAAGTGACCGTCACCAGATTCGAGCCGGAGGTGTTCGTGCCGCCGCGTCCGGGTCAAGCTGTGCGCATTGCAGAAGGCGATGAGAGGGAGCGTGCTCTCTTCTTTGATCAAATGGACAAACGATTCCCGGTCGGCATCACCCGCAACGGGGATCCGCTGTGGGTCAACTTCGAATTCATCAACGGTGAGCGAGGGGCCCATGTGAACATTTCGGGCATATCTGGTGTGGCAACCAAGACGAGCTACGCAACCTTCCTTCTTCATTCGTTGTTCACCTCTGGGGTGCTTGGGACAGCTGCGATCAACACCAAGGCACTGATCTTCAACGTCAAGGGTGAGGACTTGCTGCATCTCGACCGGGTCAACTCC
The DNA here is from genome assembly GCA_964195235.1 of uncultured Acidimicrobiia bacterium. Lineage (GTDB taxonomy): Bacteria > Actinomycetota > Acidimicrobiia > Spongiisociales > ZC4RG35 > CAXMPK01. Next base: position 28,809 of record CAXMOW010000007.1, read on the forward strand.
AGATTGGATGACGAGCAACGACGTCGTTATGCCGACCTGGGGCTGCCGTCTACTCCATTCGAATCGGTTGGCACCTTCGCGCCGCCCCGGCTCGACGATCCCAGGGGAACGGCTGATGTCGCCTCGAGATCGGACGTCACCTCCTTTTTTTGGAGCATTCACGAGTTTTGCGCCGACGATTTGTTGCCATTCCTTTTTGCCGACGCAGAAGATGATCGTGCGCAATACACCACCGTGGTCTACAACGTGATGGCCCAATTGCGGATGGCGGAGGAGACCGAGACTGGGGCAGCGCACATTGATGGGGTCAAGGTGCGCACCTTCCGCGAGTTGGCCGATCTCATCACCGACCGTGTGCAGTCCGACGACGGGTCGATCAGATACCGCTGGGCCGGTCCGGCGATCGGAATCGGAACCATCAACGCCTTTGTTCGTCGTCTCCAGGCATCGGTGAGACATGTAGGACGGCTTGTGCGTTCCGACATCGCTGACGCTGATCGGCACCGAATCGACCTTGATCGCAATCAAGTGACTGTTGTCGACCTCCACAACCTGAACGATCGCGCCAAGCGCTTTGTGGTGGGGGTCACTCTGAAACGTGCCTTTGAGGAGAAGGAGCGCGCCGGACAGTCGGATGAATTGCTCCTGGTGGTACTCGACGAGCTCAATAAGTATGCGCCTCGCGAGGGAACGAGTCCGATAAAAGAGGTTCTTCTTGATGTGGCTGAGCGAGGTCGCTCGCTTGGTGTGATTCTCATCGGTGCCCAACAGACCGCCTCGGAGGTTGAGCGTCGCATAATTGCCAACTCATCGATCAGAGTGGTCGGACGTCTTGATTCGGCGGAAGCTGCCCGTGAGGAATACGGGTTTCTGCCGGGTGTCCATCGGCAACGCGCCACCATCGTCAAACCCGGCACGATGATTCTCAGTCAGCCTCAACTGCCGGTTCCGCTTGTGCTGGAGTTCCCCTTTCCGGCCTGGGCGACGCGGGCGTCGGAGGCCGTGGTTCCGTCAGATCACACCGGTCCGGAAGATCCGTTCGAGGATCTTTAGTGGTCCGTCTTATGAATGATTGCTACATCTCTCCGCCCCTCGACGCCGCTCGCGGTGTCCTCCGCCTTGACGCACCTACGGGTGCGCCTTCGTTGTGTGTCCTTGCGAGTCGAGCGCCCATGCCTCTGAGACACTTTGGCACCATTCATGCGACAGATCACTAGAACCAAGACTCCCCAGCCTCCACAAATCTGTCCCACCCACGATTTACGATCGGGGCCATGGCCGTGAGAATCCTTCACACATCCGATTGGCATGTCGGCAGGAGAATTCGGGGTAAGGACCGTTCTGAAGAGCATCGCTCCGTCCTCTCAGAGATCGCGGGGCTGGCCCAGGAAAATAGGGTCGATCTGACCGTCGTATCGGGTGACACCTTCGACTCGTCGTCACCGACACCCATGGCCGAGCAGATCGTTTGGAACGCCCTTCTGGAACTGGCCGAGGTGGCCCCAGTGGCGGTTGTTGCAGGAAATCATGACAACCCGGCGCGTCTTGACGCAGTCGCTCCGCTCCTAGCAATGGCCGGCATCACAATGGTGGGGGCGGCAAGGTCGCCAGATGATGGAGGTTTGGTGTCCCTCGACGATCTCGGGGTAAAGCTGGCCTTGTTGCCTTTTGTCTCGCAGCGCGGAATCGTCAAGGTCGAGGACATCATGGGCTCGGATCCCGACCAGCACGCCGGGGTTTACGAACAGCGGCTCCGTCGAATTATCGAGGCGCTTACCTCTGAGATGACCACGGATACGGTCAACCTCATCGTCAGCCATCTCACCGTCTATGGGGCTCTCGCCGGAGGCGGCGAGAGACAGGCGCACATCTTCGGATACGCCATTCCGGCTTCGATCTTTCCCGGACACCTGTCATACGTGGCGCTCGGTCACTTGCACCGCCAGCAGAAGATGCCCCACTCCGGCTCCGTCTGGTACTCAGGGTCGCCCCTGCAGCTCGACTTCGGTGAGGTGGCGGACAGCAAAGGCGCCCTTCTCGTTGAGGCAGCACCCGGTCTGCCGTCTAAGGTGACCAGTCTCCCGCTGACGTCAGGAAAAAGGCTAGCGACGGCCCGCGGAACCCTCGAAGAGGTCCTCGACCGGGCAGACGACCTCGGCGATGCCTATGTCAGAGTCGAACTCACCGAAAAAGCCCGAGTCGGATTGGCGGATGAGGTTCGGGAGGCAATTCCGGGCGCGGTCGAGGTCGTCCTCGACAACCCGAGTCTTTCAAAGAAGACAACCGTGTCGCGTCAAAGCCTTCAGCCGGTCGAAGCCTTTCACCGCTATCTCACAGAGAGGGACGGTGACGATAAAGAAGTCGAAGCCTTGTTTGCCGAGTTACTCGACGAGGCTCTCACATGAGACATCACTGACGTGACGTTGATCACACCATGAGACCACTACGTATCCGGGCCGAGGGTTTCTCGGCATACCGAATGCCGGTTGAGGTAGATCTTGAAGGTGTCGACTTCTTCTCGCTCAGCGGGCCTACGGGTTCTGGCAAGTCGAGTCTCGTCGACGCCATGATTTTCGCCCTGTATGGGCGGGTTCCCCGACTCGGTGGCAGCACTGTGGCTCCTGCGATCAGCGCTGGCACCGATCGGGCTCGGGTCGCCTTCGATTTCGAGGCCGACGGAGCTCACTACACAGCGGTTCGTCTTGTCGAACGGACCAAGTCAGGAGGAGCCAGTGTCAAGGAGGCGAGACTTCAAGAAGGTGAGAACGTTGTTGCCGACGGCGCCGACGACGTAACCGCTGCGGTGGAGGGCCTTTTGAAGCTGCGCTTCGAAGACTTCACGAGAACTGTGGTCTTACCGCAGGGAGATTTCGCGCAGTTCCTCACGGCTACCAAAGGAGAGCGGCAATCGTTGTTGCGAAGTTTGCTGGGGCTCGACATGTACACGACGGTTCGCGGGCTCGCCAAAACCCGAGCCGCAGTTGCCGGGGATCGTCGCGCGACGGCTCAGGCCTCGCTCGAGTCGCTCGAAATCCCCGAAGACGAGCAGGTGACACTTGCTTCACAGAGGCTGACCGACATCGAAGCTCTATCAGCTGAGATTGTTGAGCGGGAGAAGACACTGTCGGCCCTCGATGAGAAGGTGGTGGAAGCGCAGACTGAAGTTGATCGTCTCTCTGCGGCAACGGTGAGATTGGCGTCGATCACCCCGCCGGACCAGCTTGAAACACTCGAGAATCTTGCCAACGACGCACGTGACGGCGTGGCATCGGCAGAGAAGTCTCTGGAGAATGCGCAATCCGAAGTGTCCTCCCTCGAAACTCGCTTCCGCAGCCTGATAACACCGGACCAAATCGCCGTTCATCGCAAGAGTCATGCGACTCGTAGCGAACTCGTGGAGCGTATTTCCGCGCACCACCTGGACTTGATCGAAGCCGAAGTGGAGGCCTCTTCGAAGGGGTTCGACGAGGCGGAAATGCGTCTTCAGGAGACCCGGGAGTCACTGACTCGAGTCAGAGTCTCTCATGCCGCGCATTCACTCGCGTCGTCACTCATTATTGGTGAACCATGTCCGGTCTGTCACCACGAGGTACTGGAGATACCTAGCCATGACACGCCAGCTGAATTGGAACGGCTCGAAGCCGACACTGTCCAGCAGCTCAATGTCCGTAAAGAGGCCCGACTGCAATTGGAGGATGTACGTGGACGTCTCAGCAGTGCCCATGCAACCGTCAGCGAGCAGACGGAGCAACTGGGCCGACTCCGTGAATCCATGACCGATACTCCAAACATGGAGGAGTTAGCCGAGTCTGAGAGACAATACGACGAGATTCTTGTGACGCTCGAGGATCGTCGGGCGGTCCTTGTGGTTTGTGACGGTGAGCTTCGCGTAGCCCGGAGGAAACTCGATGGCCTAGCCGACGCCGTCCGGCGTGTCGGCAAGCAATTGACTGCTGCTCAGCTAGGAGTTGCGGACTTGAACCCGCCTGTATCCGAAGCGGACGATGTTGTGGTTCGCTGGAAGGATCTGCTTCAGTGGCGTGACGAGGCCTGCGTCGCCATTGACGCCGAGGTGCTGCTCGCAGCCGAATCCGTTGCATCTGTGACTGATGTCGCAGCCCAGGCCCGTGATTATCTGACGTCAACACTTCGGGATATCGGTGTCACAGCCATTGAGCCGTATTCGGCCCAAGTGGCCGGTGAGTTGGAGAGAGCCCGCCAATCGGTCGTTGATCACAAGAAGACTCTGTCCACGGCAGGCAAACTTCAGCTGGAAATCGAAGACTCATCATCCAAGGCTGCCGTGGCCGAGGCCCTCGCCGGTCATCTGCGGGCAAACGGCTTCGAGCAATGGCTGATGGCAGGTGCGCTGGGTGACCTAGTTGGTGGTGCCAATGGATTGCTCGGGGAGTTGTCATCTGGTGGCTATTCCCTCCATTCAGACGATGCCGGTTCGTTCTCCATCGTCGACCATCACAACGCTGACGAGATGAGGTCTGTCTCGACGCTCTCCGGTGGCGAGACCTTCCTGGTGTCGCTGGCTTTGGCGTTGTCGCTCGCCGAGACTCTGGCCGCCGCCGGGGGAGCACGCCTCGACACGATCATTCTCGACGAAGGCTTTGGAACGCTGGACGGCGAGTCGCTGGACATCGTTGCTTCGGTGCTCGAGGAGCTCGCCGGTGAAGGACTGATGGTGGGGGTCATCACACACGTCAAGGAGCTTGCGTCGAGGGCCCCGACACGGTTTGAAGTCACACGCGAGCCGACAGGATCAGTGGTGGAGAAGGCCTCATGAAATACACCGTTGAGACGTGGGATTCCGACTATGGGGCGCCCACAGACCCTGAGATGGATGATGCCTCCGATTCCGTGGACGTCTCCGTCGAAGTGCCGATCGACCAGTGGAGGCCTTTGCTCCCTGAGATGAGTCCGGTTGACGACATTCTCTTTGTCGACGGAGTTCGACGAGTAGACGCAACATTGTGGATCGACCAGCCACCAGACTTTCCGGCCTTTGCTCTGGCAGCTACGTATGCCGCGGGAGCAGTTCGTTGCAATGGGACGGCACAAGTCGAAGTGGCGGATGTGGGGAGAGGCCTATTCACTTCCGCTCCGGCGGATGACATCGAAACCAGCGTTGGCACCTACGAGATCAAGGCCACCAAAGGGACGACATCTGAGGAGCTTTGGCTGGGCATCCAACAGCGCATGGGCGATCTCGAAGCCAAAGTGGCGCACAAGGCCGGGGGTGGTGAACTGCTTGTGGTTGATGGCCCGCTCTCCCATGCCCGCGACATCGACAATGCGGTTGGCTACATCAAGACTCAGAAGGTGCAGTATCTGCCCCTCGAACTGCGATCGGTTCTGACTTCGCTCCCGGCTGGATATCGGACGCCGCTGTTTTTGACAACTACGGCGTGGAGTCGCTATTCGTGGTACCTGCGGCTCGCCAACTATGCCGGTCCGGCCGGTGGTCTGGTGCGTTGTGAGATTGATGCGGACAAGTCGGTCGCTGATGCCGCCCGAGTAGCCACCCATGTCAGTGCAACATTGCCCCGCTTCGCTTCTGCGCGTCACAAGGATCCCCGCGCACCTCAGAATCTCTATCCGATTGGTGGCCTGGAACGCGAGCTCCGGCGTCGTCTGGGAGATAAAGAGCTGGCGATCCGCTCGCTGCGGAAGGCGTCAAGGTTGGCGGCCTAGGCCTCGCGGCGTGAGGCCAGAAAGGCCCCACCGATCACCAAGATCACACCGGCCATGGCCAACGGCGCAACCACTTCGTCACGAAAGATGACGCCGAGGCTAAGCGCCACCACCGGGATCAGGTAGGTGAGGAACGCCGAACGGGTCGCTCCTACACTTCCTACGAGCGCACCCATCATGTAGAAGGCGATGCCCGTGCCGAGGACCCCAACCGCCAGCGTCGCCATCAATGCTGGCCACGTGAAGCTGGATTGGGTTAGCCCATAGATCCCGAAAGGGGTCACGAGGAGAGTGGCCGCTCCCAAGACGTGCTTCATAACCGGCAGCGACCCATATTTCTGTGCTACTGGTGCGATCATGTTGAGAGCGATGGCGTAGCAAACCGTTGCTATCAGGATGAGGGCGACACCAATGGCCGCGGTTGTCCCAGTGCCGACCGAGGGAAGGGCGATTGCCACGATTCCGGTGAAGCCGATGATCAGGCCAATGTTTTGAAGTCTTCCAGGAAGGGCTCGGAGGAGGATCGTCGCCAGGAGTGCTGTGAATACCGGGGTAGCGCCATTGAGCATTCCTGCAACGGCTGAGTCGATCCACTGCTGCGCGATCGGAAAGAGCGTGAATGGGATCGCGACCCAGATCAGCCCTAGAAGCCGAAGTCTCGTCAGGTCTTCACGGTCGACACGGGTCTTTCTGGCCTGTGGGAACAGAGCGATCGTCAAAGCTCCAAAACCAACTCGAAGCCAAGTGACCAGACCAGGGTGAAAGGCATCGAGACCGATCGCCATGAAGAGGAAGGATGCGCCCCAGATCAGCGCCAAGCCAAGGAACAGGCCCCAGTCGAGGGTTGTGAACGCTGCACGATTGGTGCCTTGGGACGTAGTGAGGATTCGAGTAGTAGCCATTAGTTAGAGGAACACCACGAAACATGCTTTGGTTGCGTCTGGGTCCAGATTCAACGCCGATATGGGTTCAGATAGTCCGGAGTCTCGACGCCTTCTTCGAGATCGGAAGCACGGATCGGCTCACCGGCCTGAAGGGTCATCGGAATCACACCGGCCCAAACCCCGGTGTTCATGTCTTCGAGCTCATCGCTCGGATCACCTGACCGAACTTTCGCTGACATCTCATCGAGAGACAGTCGGACCACAGATGTCTGTTTCAGCTCACTCCCGGTGTTCGCCCTGATATCGACGGTCCTGCCAGGAATCAGGGCCTCAATGATGACGTCGAGTGCTTGGGCATGTTCCCCATTCGATAAGATTTGCCCCCGACCATGGATTACAACGCTCCGGTAGTTGGCGGACGAGTGGAATGCGGTTCGAGCCACCACCAGACCATCGATGTGGGTGACCGCGACGCTTAGTGGTGATCCGTTTCGGACCGCACGAGCCAGACCCATGGTGCTTGATCCGTGGAGCAAAAGAGAATCACCGTCGCGGGCATAAAGGGTTGGGAGCACGACCGGACGTTCGTCGACGACGTAAGCAACGTGACACACAAATCCGGCGTCGAGAATGGCGTCGATAGTCTCCCGGTCGGTTACGCCACGTTCTGGAAGCCGGTGAATTTTCGTCTTATCAGTCATCCTGCCTCTAAGGCTTCGTGTTCCGACTTGGCTTCCCTGGTCATGAGGCTGAGAACAGCATCCCGTGGGGTCATCCCCTCATAGAGCACTTTGGCCACGTGTTCGGCGATCGGCATCTCAACTCCTGCGCGCTCGGCAAGTCCGAGAACAGCCCTAGTCGTTTTAACACCCTCGGCCACCATGTTCATCTCGGTGGTGATCTCGTCGAGAGTCTTTCCCCTAGCTAGACCGTCGCCGACCCGGTGGTTGCGGCTGTGAGTCGACGAACAAGTTGCTATCAGGTCACCCATCCCGGCGAGACCGGCGAAAGTCGCAGGGCGGCCGCCGAGGCTTGTGCCAAGTCGGGTCAATTCAGCGAGGGCGCGTGTTAAGAGCGCAGCGCGCGTGTTGTCTCCAAATCCGAGGCCATCTGACATTCCGGCTGCTATTGCCATGACATTCTTCATGGCCCCTGCCAACTCGCATCCAATGACATCGTCATTCGTATATACCCGGAACCTGGGGCCCATCAGCACTGTCTGAATCGCCTGCGCGGTCGGCTCGTGACCCATCGCGATCACCGCAGCAGTCGGCTGCCCTGCGATGATCTCTCCAACGAGATTCGGCCCGGTCAGAACCCCGGTACGACTGGTCTCGTGACTTGTCGCCTCCTCGGAGACAACCCGTGTCATCGAGGCGAGTGTCCTCTCTTCGATGCCCTTGGTCAGTGAGACGATCGGTGTCTCATCATCGATCTCAAGCGCTAGAGCCCTGAACACCTCGCGAAATCCGTGGGAGGGGACGGCCATGATCACGGCATCGGTCCTGGCTACGGCGCTGGGCAAATCAGAGGTGGCACTGAGCAGGTTTGGGAGATCATGTCCTGGCAAATAGTCAGGGTTTTGCCCGGTTTCGCTGATTGTTCGGGCAAGATCATCACGTCGAGCCCAAAGAATGGTCTCCACTGACCTGGCAGCTAATGACGCCAGAGTTGTGCCCCACGACCCGGCACCCACCACTGTCACACGTTGCATGGGGGGCGACGGTAGCCACCGCTCGTGGCGTAGCCCGCTGTGGTTTCTAACCTTTCCCGCCGATGAGTCTGTCCATAGGAATTGTCGGCCTGCCCAACGTTGGCAAGTCCACCCTCTTCAACGCCTTGACCAACGCTGGAATCCTGGCTGCCAATTATCCATTCGCGACCATCGATCCGAACATCGGCATCGTCCCTATCCCCGATCCCCGTCTGGACAGATTGGCTGATCTGTTTGATTCTGAGAAGAGAACTGCGGCGACGGTGACCTTTGTTGATATTGCCGGCCTGGTGAAAGGCGCCAGTCAGGGAGAAGGTCTTGGAAACCAATTTCTCGCCAACATTCGTGATGTAAACGCAGTTTGCCATGTGGTCCGCGCCTTTGAGACCGACAGTGTTGTTCACGTCGAAGATGATCTCGATCCAAAACGCGATATCGAAATAATCGAAACCGAGTTGGCGATCGCAGATCTAGAGACAATCGAGAAGCGTCTTCCCCGTCTCGAGAAAGAGGCCAGGATCGAGCGTGGATTGCAGACCCAGGTCGATTTACTGACAGAAATACGAGATCTGGTCGTCGCCGGCGAGATGATTGCCAGACATCCCAACCTGATGGACCGGCACGATGAGTTTGCCGATCTCCATCTGCTTACGGCAAAACCAGTCATCTATGTCTTCAACTCCGATGAGTGGCTTCTCGCCGATCCAGGACGTCGTCGGGCGCTGGAGCAGATGGTTGCCCCATCCGAGGCAATATTTCTCGATGCGCAAATTGAGGCCGAGCTCACCGAACTCGAGCCCGAAGAAAGAGTTGAGATGCTTACAGCACTGGGACAGGACGAGCCGGGATTAGACGCCGTAATCAATGCTGCATATCAGACCCTGGGTTTACAGAGCTACTTGACTGGCGGAGAGAAGGAGTCCCGTGCCTGGACGATTAGCACCGGTTCAACGGCTCCGGAAGCTGCAGGCGTGATTCACACAGACTTTGAGCGAGGATTTATCGCGGCAGAAGTCGTCGATTACGACATTCTCCTCGAGGCCGGATCTTGGGCCGCTGCGCGCTCCAACGGTCTGGTTCGGACCGAAGGCCGGCATTATGTGATGAAAGCCAACGATGTGGTCGAGTTCCGCTTCAACGTTTGACTTTGGAACCTGGATTTCGGCTAAAAGGACCCCAGTGTGAACCGGGCCCTACAGACCCGCTACCTCGATTAGTGCCTAAGATGGACTCCGTCTTCGACACCGTCGGGAGAGCCTCGAAAACGAGGCGCCGAAGGGGCAACGCCTTCCCGGAAACTCTCAGGCAGATTGGACCGATCGGTCGAGACTTCGCTGAAGGAAACGACAGCAGGGAAGGGCACAGCCCGCAACGGAGAGCCCAATGCCCAGCCCACTCGAGAAGTTCGCAGATCGCCACATCGGTCCCAGCCAATCAGAAATCGAGAAGATGCTCGCCACGGTCGGCGCAGCAACTTTGGACGATTTGGTTGAGGAAACAGTCCCTTCCTCGATCTTGGACGAGACACTTGAGTTGCCGCCGGCTCTGACTGAAATCGAGGTCGTTGAACGTCTCACCGAACTCGCAGACAAGAACACGGTCATCCCTTCACTGATCGGGCTTGGTTATCACGACACGATCACTCCGCCGATCATCCAGCGGAAGGTGCTGGAGAACCCGGCTTGGTACACCGCTTACACCCCATATCAGGCTGAGATCAGCCAGGGTCGACTGGAGGCCCTGCTCAACTTCCAGACCATGGTCTCGGACCTCACCGGTCTTGACGTCGCCAATTCGTCGCTTCTCGACGAACCTACCGCGGCTGCCGAAGGCATGGCCATGGCCAATCGGCTTCACCGTGGGAAGGAGACGGTTTTCTACGTTGATCCCGACGTCCACGAACCGACCAGGGCAGTTATCGAGACCAGAGCCTCCGCCGTGGGGATCGACGTCCGAGAATTGGACGGCGATGCCGATCCGTCACTGGCGTTCGGCGTGTTGGTCCAGTACCCGGGGACATCCGGTGAAATCGCGGACCACTCATCAGTTGTCGACGCGTTCCGCGAGGCCGGGGCGTGCATAGTGGTTGCCACCGACCTTCTTGCCCTAACCATGCTCGAGGCACCGGGGGAATGGGGCGCCGATATTGCCGTCGGTTCGGCGCAGCGCTTCGGAGTCCCTCTTGGTTATGGCGGGCCCCATGCCGGCTTTATCGCCTGCCGCGAAAAGCATGTGAGGGCTCTACCCGGTCGTCTGGTAGGTGTTGCTGAAGATACCGCAGGGCGGATGAGTTATCGGCTTGCACTCCAGACGAGAGAACAGCACATCAGACGCGAAAAGGCGACGTCCAACGTCTGCACGGCACAGGTCTTGTTGGCGATAATGGCCGGCTTCTATGCCTGTTGGCATGGGTCCGTAGGCCTCAAGGCGATCGCTGGTGAAGTCCATCGACTCACATCGAGCCTTGTGGCGGGGGTGGCCGCTGTTGGATATTCGACAGTCGCTGACACCTGGTTCGACACAGTGACAATCAACACTCCAGGGACCGCACGTGACATCGTCGCTCGAGCCCGCAAAGCCGGGGTCAATCTCCGATTGGTCGACGATGACCGTGTGGTGGTGGCCCTGGACGAAAAGTCGGACGACGACCTGGTCGAACTCGTTCTTGGCGTCTTTGGCGCCGCAGTGCCGACCGAGCACATTTCTGGAATTCCCGAGATCGCTATACGTCAGACAGCGTTCATGACGCACCCCGTCTTCAGCCTTCATCAGTCCGAAACCGAAATGTTGCGCTACCTGCGAAGGCTGTCGGATCGCGACCTCGCTCTCGATCGCAGCATGATTCCGCTCGGCTCCTGCACCATGAAGCTCAACGCCACGACGGAAATGATTCCTGTCACTTGGCCCGAGTTCGCAGGAATCCATCCCTACGCGCCGGTCGAACAAGCCGCGGGATATTTGGAGTTGATCGCCGAGTTGGGCGAATACCTGGCGCTAATAACCGGTTACGACACAGTCTCGTTACAGCCCAATGCGGGATCACAGGGAGAATTGTCCGGCTTGCTCGCCATTGCCGCGTATCACGAGTCCCGGGGAGACGGTCATCGAGACGTCTGTCTCATCCCGGCGTCAGCGCACGGCACCAACGCTGCATCCGCGGTTATGGCCGGCATGCGGGTTGTCGTTGTCGCGACTGACCAAGGTGGAAACGTCGACCTCGACGATCTCGAGGCCAAAGCATCGGAACATGCTGACGATCTCGCGGCCGCCATGGTCACCTACCCGTCCACACATGGAGTCTTCGAAGAAGGCATCAGACGCCTGATCGAAACCGTCCATTCTCACGGTGGCCAGGTTTATGTCGACGGTGCCAATCTCAATGCTCTCGTCGGGTTGGCTCGACCAGCCGAATTCGGTGCCGATGTTGGGCACCTCAACCTGCACAAGACTTTCACCATTCCGCATGGCGGTGGTGGTCCGGGAGTCGGCCCGGTAGGTGTTAAGGCCCATCTCGCGCCATTTCTGCCCAATCATCCGTTGCTCTCCGCAGCGGGCCCTGATTCGGGGATTGGACCCATCTCCGGTGCACCTTTCGGGTCGGCTGGGATCCTCCCGATTCCATATGCATATGTTCGCATGATGGGTGCTGACGGACTGCGCCAGGCCACGAAGGTGGCAATATTGTCAGCGAACTACATCGCCAGGAGGCTCGATCCCTACTTTCCTGTTCTCTACACCGGAGTCGGTGGCCGTGTCGCCCACGAGTGCATCATTGACCTGCAGCCGCTGACCAAAGACACCGGGATCACGGCCGAGGATGTTGCGAAACGTCTGGCCGATTATGGATTTCACGCCCCGACGCTGTCGTTCCCGGTGGTGGGAACACTCATGGTCGAACCTACCGAGTCTGAGAGTCGCGCTGAGCTCGACCGCTTCTGTGATGCGATGATCGCAATCCGATCTGAAGCGGATCGAGTGGGATCGGGGGAGTGGCCACGGGACGACAATCCCCTGTTCAACGCCCCGCATACCGCGGAAGATGTTGTTGCGGATGGCTGGGAACGGTCTTATTCGCGAGAACAAGCTGCGTACCCGGTCGAAAGTCTCCGTGCCGACAAATATTGGCCACCCGTGGGCCGAATCGACGGTGTGAGCGGAGATCGAAATCTCGTATGCGCCTGCCCGCCGCTCGATTCCTACCGCTGATCGGCTTGACAATCTCTCGTGGGGTGGGATCGTTATCCCCTGATTTTCTAGAGATCATGAGGATCATTCGGTGAGATTCACCGGACAAATTCGGGTTCCCGAAGTAGACCACCCGGGGGTTCCAGCCACCTTCGTTGTCGATGACAACCAAGCGGAGGTGGTTCTGGAGGGTGATTCCCTTGGTAGGTGGTCTCTTTTTGACGTCCATGTGAACCGTCTCGTCTCCAGTGCCTTCCAGGTCGATCTGGCTGGTGAGGAGATCACATTCATAGCCGACGAGCCCGTCGACTTCGCTTACAAGGGTGTTGAGCACATGGCTGAGGTGTGGGCTCGCTACAAGACAATGGCTGCCCCACGCAGGTTGGTGGCCGTCAAGCGATCCCGGAAGGGGACTACGCCTTCGCGCATCCAAGAATTCAAAGACGCGATGGTCGAGAACCTCCAACTTGAAAGAACAGGTACGTCCGAGCCTTCGAGATTGGCTGGCGAGCCAACGGTGACACCAGTGGCTACTTCCGTCGCGGAAACTGCTCTCGAGCCGGTCACCGAAGCGAACGTCATCGACGAACGCCCCGAATCCGCCCTCGTCGATACCGAGCGGAAGGCAGAGGCCGAACGTATGGCGGCGGAGCGTGAAGCGCTTGTCGAGGATCGTGCGCTTCTCGAAGAACAGAGGCGGAGTCTGGAGCAGGCTCTTGCCAAGGCCGAGCTTTTGGAGAAGCAACGCCTCGAAGTAGCACAAATTGATATGGACCGAATCGAGAGCGAGACGAAGGCGCTCGAGGAGCGTCACGAAAGGGAACGCCTCCAGGCAGAACGTCTGGAGGCCGAGCGACGTGAGCTCGAACAGCTCGAGGCTGATCGCATCGAGCGCGAGCGTCAACAAGCGAAACATTTGGCCGCCCGTCAGCAAGAAGTGGAGAAGCTGGAGACACAGAAGCGTGCCGAAGCTGATCGCCTGGACGAGGAACGCCAGGAGTTGGAGCGTCTCGATGCGGAGCGTGTCGAGAAGGAGCGTGTGGAGACGGTACGTCTCGAGGAAGCACGTGCGGATTTGGAGAGAGTGGAGCAGGAGCGGGCTGAAGTCGCGCGTCTCGAAATGGAAAAGCTCGAGCAGGAGCGCGTTGAACTGGAGCGGCTCGAACACGAGCGATTGCAACGTGAGCAAGCTGAGAACGATCGCGCCGAAAAGCAACGTCTCGCGGACGAGAAGCGGGAGCAAAAGCGTCTCAAGAAAGAGAAGGCAGCCGCGGCTGCGGAGGCGGCCGAGATTTCGGCAGAAGAAGCAGCAGTCGAAGCAGCAGCAGCAGTCGAGGACGAGTCAGCGGGGCGGGTCGAGGAGCTATTAGGCACGTCAGCGGAAGGGGATCTCCCGGAAAATGCCAAGGAGCTAGTGGTTGATCTCGGAGCCTTCGAAGAGGTAACTGCAGTTGAGGAACCAAAGTCCCCTACCGAGCCCGAGCCGGCACTGGCCGGAGTGGCCGAGAAGGCCGGCATCATGGGTGCTGTCAAGGCAGCTTTCACTCGTAGTGGCAAGAACCATGTTCACGACTTCACCGAGGCTCCGGGAGGCATCGGAATGGTTCGTTTCATCTGCCGCGAATGCGGCTACGTCTCGATCTCCAGTTCAGACTGAGTAGCACGGATCGCAGGCGGCTGCCGGTACGCTCGCCGGCATGGCAATAGTTAGGCCAATCATTCTTTCCGGAGGTTCAGGCACCCGGCTCTGGCCTCTATCCACCCTGGACCTTCCCAAACAATTCGTGCCTTTCTTGCCAGGAGGGTCCCTTTTCGACCAGACATTGCAGCGTCTGCGTGATGTCGAGGGGATAGCTGCGCCAGTGATCGTTACCGGTGCCGCTCATGTCACCACCGCGTTGACTGCTGCGAGTGACGTTGGTACCCGGGTAAAACTGACAATCGTGGAGCCGGTCGGCCGCAACACTGCGCCGGCAGCACTAGCTGCTGCATTTTCGGTCGATCCTGATGAGGTTCTTGTCATTCTTCCAGCCGACCACCTGATCCAAAATGTCAACGATTTCGCCACCGCCGTGGGGCTAGCTGCTGATGAGGCTGTCTCAGGATCCATCGTCACCTTTGGAATCACACCGACCAACCCCGAAACCGGATACGGCTACATCGAGATGGGTCGACGGGCGGGTAATACCTATTTAGTGGAGCGATTCAAGGAGAAGCCTGACCCTTCAGAGGCTTTGGAACTCGTTGCCGACGGCCGTCACGTTTGGAATTCCGGCATCTTTGTCGTTTTGGCGAGCACTCTGATAGACGAGGCCCTGATTCACTGTCCAGAATTGACGGAAGCGGTGCGCTCATCTCTGCGTCCACCTGACGACGGAATCGTGACCTTCGATGAGGGTTTTCTGGCGGTTGAGAATATCTCGCTCGATCACGCGATCATGGAGAAGACCAGGAAGGCGGTTGTAATGCCGATCGATGTCGGTTGGAGTGACGTCGGGTCATTCGAGACCCTTTGGGAAGTGTCAGAAAAGGACGATGCCGGTAATTCGGTGTTGGGAGACGTAGTGCTTCGCAATGTCTCCGACTCGTTGGTCCGGGCGAGCTCGCGAACAGTGGCGGTTGTCGGATTGTCAGGTGTGGTCGTGATTGAGACAGCGGAGGCCGTTTTGGTCGTGCCTCGGGACCAAGCCCAGGATGTGAAGGCTTTGGTCGGTGACATAGAGAACGAAATTTCCCCACCACCGCCTGACTTCGATCCGCCGTCCGTTGACTCTCCACCACCGTCCTGAGAACCCTATTGGCCGTGGGGCTACTGCTGGTGACGGCATGTTCGGTCGCCAGACCTGCCGACGACGCCACCGGTGAGGAGATCTATCAGCAACTCTGCTCCAACTGCCACGGTGACGATCTAAGCGGTGGGCTCGGCCCCGCCCTCGGACCGGGGTCCAATTCGGCCGGTCAGCCAGACGAGTTTCTCGAAATCACCATCATTCATGGTCGTGGTCGCATGCCTTCATTCTCATCTTCGCTCAGCGATGCCCAGTTGGAGCGTTTGATCGGGCATATACGGGAAGTACAGGCCGGTTGAGCTCAGTTCTGGAAGCGCTCGAACTACATCCGGTAAGGATTCCGATGCGTCATCGGTTTCGTCGTGTTGATCACCGTGAAGCGGTCTTGATCAAAGGCCCCAGCGGTTGGGGTGAGTTTTCACCCTTTCCCGACTATCCCCCTGAGATCACCACTCGTTGGCTGGCGGCAGCCCTTGAGCTCGCGTGTACCGACCTGCCCGCGCCGTCCCGTCAGGTTGTGCCTGTCAACGTGACGATTCCTGCCGTCGACCCTGCGACGGCGACGGCCCTTACCCTCGAGTCGGGTGCGACAACCGCAAAAGTGAAGATCGGAGATCCCGGCGATGATGATGGCGTCGATGAAGCCCGGGTCGGCGCGGTACGGGACGCGATTGGCCCAGACGGCCAAATAAGGGTCGATGTCAATGCTCTTTGGGATGTCAAAACCGCAAGTCGTCGGCTAGAGCAACTCGACAGATTCGATCTTCAGTACGCCGAGCAACCTGTTGCCACCGTCGACGAAATGGTGGAGCTGAGACGGCGAGTTCGAGTTCCTCTCGCTGCTGACGAGTTGGTCAGGCAGAGCCCCTATCCGCTGCAGGTGATCGAGGCGGGCGGCGCTGACGTGTTGGTTGTGAAGGTCCAGCCCATGGGGGGTGTGGTCAGGGTCCTCGATCTCGCCGGGCGCGCCGGGATCCCCGTGGTGATCTCGTCGGCTCTCGAGACATCCGTTGGCATGTATGGGGGACTGTTGGCAGCGTCTCTTCTCGAAGACCTTCCGTATGCGTGTGGGCTCGGCACTGTTGCTCTCATCGAGGGGGACCCGACACTGTCCCCGCTGATTCCCATCGATGGCATGCTGGAGGTGCGACGACCGGAGCCGGATCCCGATCTCCTGGCTCGGTGGCGGCCCGAACGTGCCCGCTCGGCCGAGATGCTCCGACGTGTTCGCGCGGCAGCTGAAGTTCTTACATGAGTCAGCCAAACCCATCCACCGCATTGGCGCGGGTCATCGTTGATGAGTTGAGGAGAGGTGGGGTGACATTTTTTGTGATCTCGCCTGGATCACGTTCAGCCGCGCTCGCCATAGCGGCGGTGGAGCATCCGGGTGCCGAGACTCGTGTTGTCCTTGATGAGCGTTCAGCAGCATTTCACGCACTTGGGAGGGCGAAAGCCTCACGCGTCCCGTCGGCGGTGATTTCGACATCGGGGACAGCTCCGGCCAACCATTTGCCAGCGGTGGTTGAAGCCGACCTTTCCCTGACGCCCCTTGTACTTCTCTCTGCAGATCGTCCCCTCGAACTACGAGGTGTGGGCGCCAACCAGACCATCGACCAAGTGAATCTCTACGGCGACCGTGTTCGTTTGTTCAACGATATCCCTGCACCGACCCCCCAGGACGACCTCAACGAGCAGTGGCGGTGTGTAGCAGCTGATTCGGTGTCAGCTTCCCTCGGCTTCGGTGAGAAACCCGGTCCGGTGCACATCAACGTCGCCTTCCGTGAGCCGACGGTGCCGGTAGCCAACGACGGTCGTACAGTGAGCGGCAGCTACCCGTTTCCGATTGAGGGAAAAGCCTCAGGTGACTCTTGGTCGACAAAGACGGATCTCGAGATGCCGGCTCCCGAGATCCCGGTTGAGTACCACCCTCATGGTGTCGTGATTGCCGGAGAGGGCGTGTACGACCGCGAACGGCTGTCAAGCATGGCCGATGAGCTCGGCTGGCCAATCCTGGCCACGGCCCAATCCGGGATGCGTGGAGCGAAGGTTGGCAGTTCCTATCACCATCTGCTTGTCGGCGGTGTCCCTCGGTCTTTACGACCGGAATTGGTTTTCGCGATTGGCGCGATTGGCCCGAGTCAACGGGTGGAGGAGCTGGTGTCTGCCGCGACGGTGCGTATCAGGGTGGACAGATGGGGTCGCCACATCGATCCAGCGAGGAATGCGACTCATATCCTCCGGGCTGACCCCGTCGCTGTTCTCGATGTTCTGAAACTGTCGGCGAACCGCGACCCAGCCTGGGTCGACAACTGGCTGGAAGCAGACCTTGCAGTGCAGACGGCGATGTCTCGGGTGATCGACTCTCAACAGGCTCCAACCGGCGCGGCCATCGCCAAATCTTTGGGCGATTCAAGTTGGGAGACCCTTGTTGTTGGGTCTTCGCTCCCGATCCGGGAGGTCGACGCCCACCTATCGCGTTCGGGTGACGTCATCGCCAATCGGGGTGCATCCGGGATCGATGGCTTTGTCTCGACTGCGCTTGGTGTCTCATCTACAAGACGACGAACAGTTGCTGTTACCGGTGACCTAGGGCTGCTCCATGATGCCAACGGATTCCTCACCGACACTGATGACGATCTGGTCATGGTGGTCGTCGACAACGACGGCGGAGGGTTGTTCGACGGTCTGCCACAAGCCGAGCACGCACCCTCTTATGAACGTCTGTTTGTTACCCCTCAACATCGTGACCTGGCCAAACTCGCTGAATTTCACGATCTCAGTTACGTCGAGGTCGGCAAAATCTCCGAACTCGCGATTGCTGTGGATGTCAGGTTGGAAGCAGGCGGAAAATCACTGATACGAATTCCGGTGTCACGCATGGTGGATTTGGAGATGCGTCAGATGTTGGACAACGCTGCCGGCTCCGCGGTTGACCTACTCGACACCTAGCGCTTGCAGCATCGGTCGTAGCTTTAGTTCAGTCTCGGCGAACTCGCTGGTTGCCACAGATCCGTTCACCAAGCCACCGCCCGCATAAAGGGTGACTTGGTGCCCTTCAACCAGTCCACAACGAAGGGCTATGGCGAACTCCCCTTCCCCGGCTGAGTTGAACCAGCCAACTGGGCCGGCGTATCGACCTCTTGGAGTGGGCTCGATCTCCCGGATCAGGTCGAGGGATTTTTTCGTCGGAGTACCGGCGACGGAAGCGGTCGGATGGAGTGTTCCAAGCACGTCGAGAACAGTTGAGCCATTGGTTGCCCGACCCTCGAATCTTGTGGCGAGGTGCTTTATCTCGCCAAACTCCAGAACTGTCCGTGCCGGGGCATCGAGAGTGGTGACGTACTGCGCTATCCCCTCACGCACCGAAGATGCGGCGAGAACATGCTCGAGGTCCATCTTGGCCGAGCCGAGGCTCTCGGCGTTCGGTGCGGTTCCGGCAAGCACAAGTGACGAGATGACACCGTCGCGGTGTGAGACGAGAAGCTCAGGACTGGCGCCCACCAAGCCGTCCACAGCGAACACATAACAGCCGGTTTGGCTCCCCAGTAGATGCGACGCAATTGCTGTGGTCGAAGGCTCTTGGTCCAAGTGGACCTTGACTTGCCGAGTCAAGACGACTTTCTCGACCGCCCCACTATCGAGAGCAGCGAGGGCCAACGTCATGCCTCGCTGCCAAGCAGATTTCCCGTCGGATTGGATGAAGGCGGTCGAGATCGTCTGCTCATTCTCGACAGATGCCGTTCCAAGAGATTCCGATATCGATTCCGGCACGATCACCACTGAACCCTCGACCGTTGGGTCGAATGTGAATGAGGCGAATGCTGTTTCGTTCCCCGAATCTCGTAGCGCGCTGAGTGCTCGTTGATAACGTCCGGGACCTGTGCCAGGGTCGATTCTCAGCAGAGACCCTTCGCCCACTCGGGTCTGGCTGCCGTGCGACCATATGAGGTTCGACTCGGTTGTCACCTTCACGACGAGAAGGGTAGGGCCCGACGCATTCTTTCCAATCCTGTGAGGCTGTCTACGAGGTTCTCGAACTCCTCGATACTCCCGGAGGCGATGAAATCCAATGACCCGTTGCCCTTCTCGCCGGCGACACGTGTCGTCTGGGCGGCTACCGCCGGTGCCGGGTCGAGGACCCGGATATTGGGACCCACAACCTTGGAAATCGTTGGTCCGAGGAAAGAGAAGTGGGTACAGCCGAGAACGAGAGTGTCGGCACCGCTTTCGAGAACCGGTCCGACGACCTCACGGATGGAAGCCTCGACGCGTCTACCGCTTGTTTCGCCTTCCTCGACCATGTCGACCCAATCTGGACAAGCCGCGGTCACCACTCGGACGCCTGCGGCATGTTTTGAGACGACAGTCTCGAACAACTCACCTTGGAACGTCGCAGTTGTGGCAAAAACTCCGATGACACCGCTGGCACTTGCGATCGCTGCCGGTTTCACCGCCGGCTCCATTCCCACCACCGAAATCTCGGGGAATTGGCTGCGAAGGGTTTCGAGCGCCGCAGCTGAGGCGGTGTTGCACGCAACAACAAGCGTGGTCGCCCCAATCTCGACAAGCAGTTGGGCCACCTCCACAGATAATTGCCTCACCTCGCACAACCGTTTTGTCCCGTATGGAGCATGGGCCCGATCGGCAACATAGGTGAGGTCGGCACCTGGCATCAGTCTCCGGATCTCGGTCAGAACGGCGAGGCCTCCTACTCCTGAGTCGAACACGCCGATCATGAAGTAGCGTCGCCGTTCACTCGACGGAGGTAATCGATGCAATTTGATGGTTCGGTGGCTGTCGTCACAGGTGGAGTCTCAGGTCTCGGTTTCGGGGCCGCCACCAGGATGGTCGACAACGGCGGTTCAGTGGTAATGCTCGACATCAACGAGCAGCGGGGAAACGAGGCCACCTCCCAACTGGGCGAACGATCCCGGTTTATTGCCTGCGATGTTTCCAATGCAGACGACGTCGCCGCTGCGATAGCCGGGGCTAGAGACGCCTTTGGCTCGATCCACGTGTTGGTGAATGCGGCAGGTGTCGCCCCTGCCCAACGTGTCGTGTCCCGCGATGGGGTGCTGTTTGATCTCGACCTCTTCAAGTTCACGGTCGGAGTGAATCTGGTTGGCATGTTCGATGTGATTCGAAATGTTGCCGGGGTGATGGCAGACAATGACCCCGCCGAAACTGGTGAGCGTGGCGTGATCATCAATGTTGCATCTATCGCGGCATTCGAAGGCCAGGTCGGCCAGGCCGCCTATTCGGCTTCGAAAGGTGGCGTCGTGGGGATGACTCTTCCAATCGCTCGGGACCTTGCTGGTATTGGTGTTCGTGTCAACACGATTGCACCCGGGATCATGGACACTCCGCTTCTTGCTGGCGCTCCCCAGGAATTGCGCGATTCCTTGGCGAAGCTTCATGTCTTTCCACAGCGTCTGGGTACGGCCGAAGACTTCGCTCACCTTGTGCAGGCGCTGGTGGAGAATCCAATGATCAACGGCGAAGTGGTTCGCCTCGACGCTGCAGCACGTATGCCCCCCAAGTGAGACATCTAGAGCTTCTGTAGCCCAGCCAGGCTTTCGGGGTTCTCCAGACTCGTCAGATCACCCGGGTCATTGCCCAAGGCGACAGCCTTGACAACCCGTCTCATGATTTTCTGTGAGCGTGTTCTCGGAAGATCTGGCACCCACTCGATATTCCTAGGTCGGAACGCCTTGCCCAACTTGGCGTCTGCCTGGGCGGCTACTCGAGCGGTCAACTCGTCATTTGGGGTGACGCCGGGAGCGGGCACCAGAAATAGAGCTATCGCCTCTCCCTTGATCTTGTCGGGGACCCCGATAGCTGCTGCCATCATCACCTCTTCGAGGGCGACGGCGGCGGATTCGATCTCAGCAGGCCCTATCCGTTTTCCGGCAATGTTCAGAGTGTCGTCGGAGCGCCCGTGGAGGTACCAGAAACCGTCTTCATCGACCGAAGCCCAGTCGCCGTGTACCCAGGTGTCGTCAAACCGAGACCAATAGGTGGCTAGGTATCTGTCTGGTTCCCCCCAAAAACCACGAGTCATGCCAGGCCACGACCCCCGGATAACCAACTCGCCAACTTCACCTCGGACCGGTCGACCGTCTTCGTCATAGACCTCGGCGTCAACACCCAGCGCAGGCATCCCCAGAGCGGTTGGTTTGATCCCCTGCGCCAAATTGACCGAAAGGATGCAGGCTCCGATCTCGGTTCCACCTGAGATGTTCACGATCGGGATGCCCTCCTTGCCGACGTCGCGGAACAACCACCACCAGGGTCCGGAATTCCACGGCTCTCCGGTGGAGCCGAACGTCTTCAATTTCGATAGGTCGTGTTGATCTGCCTCGCCGGCTCCGTGAGGTTGTAATGCCCTGACCAATGTGGGGGATAGACCAAGAATGGTGAGACCCAGATCAGAAGCGACCTTCCAGATCCGATCAGGCCCCGGATAGTTGGGCGCGCCATCGTATGTCGCGATGGCCGCACCGTTGGCAAGTCCGGCAATAACCATCCACGGTCCCATTATCCAGCCCATGTCCGTGGCCCACATCAGGACGTCATCACGCTGCACGTCGAACTGGAAGGCACCTTCCGCGGCGAGCTTGACGGTCAACCCAGCCTGAACGTGGACGGCCCCCTTGGGACGTCCAGTGGTTCCACTGGTGTAAGCGATGAGCAGTGGATCTTCTGAATATGTGGTTGCCGCCTCGATCGGATCCGACGCCGGTACGACGTCGTGCCACCACTGATCCCGGCCATCCGTCATCGGTGTTTCGTCTCTGTGCGTGTAATCGACCACCAGCACGGAATCGATGCCGCCTGCCAGTTCGATCGAGTCGTCGGCGACCTCCTTCATCTGGATGAGGTTCCCTCGGCGGGTGAAGCCGTTGGCGCAGATCATCGCTTTCGGTTTTGGGTCCTCGAGCCTGTTGGCCACCGCCTCTGCCCCGTACCCGGAGAAAACCGGAATGAAGATCGCACCCAGCCTGGCCACCGCCAGCAGACACACGACCGCCTCTTCCGACATCGGGAGATATACGGCGACCGCATCGCCTTTGTTCACACCCATCGTCTGTAGCGCGCCGGCGAGTCGACTGACTTGGTCCAGAAGTTGACCAAAGTCCAGCTCTCGCTGCTCGCCAGACTCCTTCTGGGATCGAACTGCCAAACGATTGGGATCATCGGCGGCCCATCGATCGACGCATGCTCGGGACATGTTGAACTGAGCCCCGTTGAACCAGGTCGACCATGGGTGGCCTCGAGAGGTATCCCTGACGCTGGCCCAAGGGGTATCAAACGGCAGGCCTACGTAGTCGACTACTGCCGACCAAAACCACTCCGGATCTTGAGATGACCTGGTGACGAGCTGGTCGTAGGTGCCTATGTCGTGGATGGCCATGAATCGACCCGTATTGGTCGATTTGGCTCGTTCCGGGTCTGGCGCCCATGCGACTTCAAATCTCTCCATCAGGACAGGCAGCGTATCGGATATCCCAGAAACTTCGGGTCGGCGTTTCTACGCTTTGAACATGCCCGCATCAACACAGCAGACAGATGACCGATTGGTGATGCGTCGGGCGGTCCTCCTGGCGATAGGGCTCTTGGGTGTTGCAGCGGTCCTCTGGATGGCCTGGACACTGCAGAGCCTTCTTTTCATGGTTTTCATATCGCTCTTTGTCGCAGTGGCTTTGGTGCCACCGGTTGAATTCTTGGCGAAACGGGGATGGAAACGTGGATTGGCGACAGCTTTGGTCTTCCTGGTGGCTCTGCTATTGGCGATCGGGTTCCTCTGGGCATTGGCGCCGTTGTTCATCAGACAAATATCGGAACTCATCGAGGATGTCCCCGTGATGGTGAATGCAGTCTTCGCTTGGCTGCACAACTCCTTCGGATTTGATTTTTCCGACTTTGAGATCGAAGACCTCGGGATCGATTTGGCGAGCTACCTCCAAGCGATTGGAGGGACTTTGATTGGTGGAGTGGTCGGCGTGGCAGCCACCATCGGTGGCTTTCTGATTTTTGCAACCACGGTGGCTCTCTTCTCGTTTTACATGCTCGCCGAGTTGCCCCAGTTCCAGAAGACGATTCTGTCTGCGATGCCGGCGGATCAACAGCGCAAGGCCCTCCACGTCTGGGACGTCGCGGTTGAGAACATGGGCGGATACATCTATTCGCGGCTAGTGCTGGCAGTCCTTAGCGCAACGTTGACAACGATTGTGCTCCTTATCCTGGACGTGCCATTCGCACTGTCGCTCGGAATCTGGGTGGGTGTCTTAAGTCAGTTCATCCCGGTGGTGGGGACCTATCTAGCCGCGATTCTGCCGGCCGTCGTCGCGCTGACCTTCAACGACGTGCAGACAGCACTCATCGTTGTTATCTATTTCGTTGCGTATCAGCAGATCGAGAATTACGTTTTCTCACCTCGCATCACGAAGCGAACGATGGAGATTCATCCAGCAGTTTCGATTGCTGCGATCATTGCGGGAGCGGCCCTGATGGGCGGCCTTGGAGTCATTCTGGCTCTACCGATGACCGGAATAGTCCAAGCGATCATCTCGGAGTCGAGAAAGCGTCATGATACGATTCTTGACGAACAGGAAGCCGTGGTCGAGACCTGAGGCGAGACGTTTTTGAGTTTCCGCTAAATAATGGTCCCGGTTTAGCCTCCGGTCCCGCATATCCCTCGCCCGAAGGATGTGCTGAATTATCTCTAGTTCGGAGGAAAACGTGAAAGCAACAAAGCCTTTTGGGCTTAGGTTGTTTGTATTCCTCGCTATCTTCGCCCTCGTTGTAGCGGCGTGCACATCTGGTGACACGACTGACACAACAGACGAAGCCGGCGGGGGTGCAGATACAACCGAAGGTGGTGACGGCTCGCCTGACACCACCGAAGGTAGTGACGGAGGCGGACCGACCGTCGAAGGTGAATCTTTCAATGTTGGCTTCATTTCCAACATCACCACAGACAACTGGTTCGCGTCGCTGGACACGCTCAGTTCGACTTATAACCAGGCGTTCTTGGGCAACTCAAAGGTCGCGCTGTTTGATCTCTCCAATCCCGGGTTCGTTTACGTGCCCGATATCGCGGCAACTGCAGAGCCGGTCAAGGCGGTTCAAGAAGGCGATATCTGGGTTGTCGAGCAGCCCATTCGCACCGATATGAGCTGGTCCGACGGCACACCCGTTACTGCTAACGACCTCGCGTTCTACTTTGACGTGACTCGCGAGTTCAACCTTGGTAGCAACCACGCCGCCAACTTCGTTCCGTCTGTGTTGAGCATCACTGCTCCTTCAGATGATGTTGTCAGAGTCGAATTCGATGGCGAGCCCGGTCTTGCCACGTGGCAGAACGGTGTTGGCTTCGCCGACTTCGTTCCGTCGCATTTCTGGGCCCCCCACGCCGAGGAAGCGCGCGCCGCCGCGGCAGAGCTCGCAGCCAATGTCACCGACGAAGAGGCCGTAACGGCTCTAGTCGACGCATCGCTGGCAGACGAGGACCCTGAGAACGACCTGGCTGCCGAAGACATCACTCAGGAAGAAATCGACGCTTGGATTAGCGACGCGGTCGCCAATGAAGGCCTCACAGTTCTGTACGCTGTCGCCGCTCCCATGGAGCCGTCGGTCGGATCGCAGATCTTTGACCAATGGGAAACGGGCGCCTTTGCAGCGACCGTCTCCAACGGCACCTACTTCGACGCCGGCACCGAGAACACCTACTACTCCGACGGCTCTTTCCGGATCCTGTCGGGCGCTCGTGGAGATGCCGTTTATGGTGGCGAGGGTGCGGGCGACACTGTTGTCCAGTACGCCGAGGGCCCGTTCGTCTCAGAAATACTCTGGGTCGAGCATGGCACCAAAGACGCTGCTTATGAGAAATTGGCGGCTGGTGAGATCGACTACGTCTATGACCCAACTGGTCTAACCAGTGGACTTCGTAACGAGTTGGCTACCAACCCCGACCTGAAGTTCTCGGTCAACCAAACTGAGGGCTTCCGTTACATGGCCTTCAACATGCGCAAGGCCCCGATGAACGACCTGGCGTTCCGTCAGGCCACAGCGACGGTCATCAACAAGGAACTGCTGGCTGACACAGTCCTTGCTGGAGCTGTCTTCCCCGGTTACACCATCATCCACCCAGATCTCACTACGTTCTACAACACGACCGTGCCGAGAGCCGGATGGGCCGATGGTGCTCCAATGTCTGAGGCGGATCGTTTCGTCACCGCTGTCCAGATCCTCAAGGATGCTGGGTACACATGGACGAGCGAACCTGTCATTGACGTCGAGAATGCGGATCCCGTGACCACATCGGGTGAAGGATTGACTATGCCCAATGGCACATTGGTGCCGGAGTTGTCGATCATGGCCCCGGGCCCCGGTTACGACCCGTTCCGTGCCACGTTCTCCGTGTGGATTGCGCAATGGCTCAAGGATCTCGGTGTTCCTGCTGTTGCAGATCCGACCGATTTCAATGCCATCGTTGCGGCGACTTTCCCGCCCCAGACCGAGGAGTCGGCACAGAATTGGGACATGTACATGCTCGGTTGGGGTGGTGGCGACGTGTCACTGCCTGGCACCTCGCAGGTGTCATTCTTCCACTCACGTGAGGATGCGGTGACCGGTGGTGGGTTCAACAATCCCGGTTACAACAGCGAGCGTTTCGATGCCGTGGCCGACGCCTTTGAGGCAGCGACCGACATCGAAAGTGCTGCAGAGCTGACCATGGAAATGGACTTGATCCTCGCTGAGGATCTGCCCTACGTGGTTTTGTTCCGTACCCCGATCATCGAGGCCTATTTCGCGAACGTTCAGTTCCCGGCGGAGGTCATTATGGGTGGCCACTCTGGCTTCCCGAATGCTTGGCCCAGCGCCGTGCACGTAGCCGAGTAGTCGCATCTAGCACATAGCTGACTAAACGAAGAGGGAGGGCCATGGCCCTCCCTCTTTCGGTACGGTTCCCAGCGGATCTTTAGGAGTTAAGTTTGTGTTGAAGTTCATCGGACGACGTCTGGTCCAGATGGTTTTACTCTTCTTTCTCTTCTTGACGCTCGTCTTTTTTCTTCTTCAGGCGCAACCCGGTGATATCACCGCACAGTTCATCGACCCAACCATTCCTGCCGAGGTTCGAGCGCAGATCGTTGAACGGCTCGGTCTTGAAGGGAATGTCTTCCAACAGTGGTGGAGTTACATCACCAGCTTCGTCCAAGGCGACCTGGGGGTCAGTTTCCAGCAGTACCCGCGGCCGGTGATCGAAGTCATTGGCGAGCGCATTCCACGCACATTGTTCTTGTTCACATTTGCCACCCTCCTTGCTTACGTCGTCGGCTTCTCGCTCGGCAAACGCCTTGCCTGGAAGCGTGGCGGATTCTCAGAGCACTCGGTCACGGTCAGTGGCGTGCTCCTCTACACCGTGTTCTACCCCTGGTTCGCCATCCTGATGATCCTTTTTTTCGCCTCGGGCCTCGGTTGGTTCCCAATCAACGGTTTCCTCACCCCGGGGTTCTGGCGAAATGCCCCCTACACCGGCAACGAGGTGTTCGCGCAGATGTTGCTGTCCTTGGCCATTGGAGCGATCATCCTGGTTGGAACCTTGGTACTCGCCAGCAGGCAAGACGAGAGACGCACCGCCCGTAGGGTGCGTGGAATCGGTTACACCTTGGCCATAGCCTCCATTGCCGGATTCTGGTTGCTGAGAACCGAGATGCGGCCTTATGCCCAAGACATTGTTCATCACTCGATCCTCCCCATCGTCACCCTCGCCCTGGTGGCATTTGCCGGTGTCATGTTGCTCACTCGAAGCTCGATGCTGGAGACACTGAAAGAGGACTACATACTGACAGCACAGGCCAAAGGGGTGCCCGAAAAGGACATTCGCGACAAACACGCTGCCCGCAATGCTTTGCTCCCGGTGGTCACTTCCTTCGTTCTGGGTCTTGCCTTCATCATCGGTGGCGGCGTGGTAACCGAGACTGTGTTCTCATGGCCAGGCATGGGCTCGCTTCTTCTTACGGCCACTGTGGCTGAAGACGTTCCCGTCGCCGTGGGCGCTTTGGCCTTCATCGGGATTCTTGCTCTTGTCGCCCATCTTGTCGTTGACATTCTCTACGCAGTGCTCGACCCAAGAATTCGGATCCATACGGGGAACTAGGAAAACCGGTCATGGTCATCAAAGAACCAGAAGCGAGCGACGCTCTCACCGTCGAAGAGGAGGCGCATGTCGCTCTTGGAGTCGGCGACGAGCGGCCCGAGAGATTGTGGAAGGTCCGGCTCAAGCTTGCCTGGACTGGTCTCAAACGCAATTGGAAGCTCTTCCGCGAGAACAAGATCGGACTCTTGGGTCTGTTCATCATCGTCCTATTTGCAGTGATGGCGCTTGCCTATCCGGTGTTGCGAAGTGTGGGACCTTGGCAGGACGATGGGATATACGACCCCGTGACCGGATACGAGGCACCGGTCAACGAATTTGAAATTGTGCCGACTGAAGCCGATGTTGTCGACTCGGCCACGCAAATGGATGTCGCCACGGCCCAATTGTGGTGTTTTGGCGTCCTCCCAGGTGAGACCTGCTCAATTCCATTGCAACCGGCACCACCATCAGAGGGTCACTTGCTTGGCACCGACCCGCTTGGACGTGATATTGCTTCACAGTTGTTCTTCTCGACCAGAGCAGCCTTCCTGCTGGGTTTGATTGCTGCAGTGGTGACGGTGGGCGTCGCAACCACGGTGGGGTCGGCGGCTGCCTTCTACGGCGGATGGTTCGACAACTTCATGATGCGACTTGCCGACCTCGTGCTGCTTCTTCCCCTTATCCCGATCCTGATTGTCATGTCTGGTCTATGGACCATCAATCTGGTCCTGCTTGGTGTGCTTATCGGAATCCTGTCCGGGTTTGGCGGGACGGCGATTGTCTTGAAGTCTCAGGCCTTGTCGGTGAAGGTGAAGCCATTCCTCGATGCTGCCCGTGTCTCGGGTGGCAGCAACGGGCACCTCATCTTCAAACACATCATCCCCAACGTATTGCCCCTCAGCTTTCTGTTCATGATGTTCACCGTGACAGAGGCCGTGTCCCTGGAAGCGACACTGTCGTTTTTTGGCTTGCTCAATATCGACATGAGTTGGGGGATCATGCTGAACACCGCCCAGAGCCAGGGTTATCTGCGGACAGGATTGGAATACTGGTGGCTTCTGATTCCGGCGGGAATCGCCGTCACCTTGCTTGCCGCCGGCTTTTTCTTTGTCGGTAGGGCGATGGACGAAGTGATCAACCCCAGGCTCAGATCCCGATGACCGATACCCGCATCGCACCGATCCTCGAAGTCAAGAATCTCGTGATGAACTACGAGGTCAAAGGTGGAGGAATGGTCTCGGCTGTTGAAGACGTCTCATTTGAGCTTCAGAAGGGCCAATCGCTGGGCCTTGTGGGTGAGTCGGGCTGTGGCAAGACTTCGGTTGCTCTCAGCTTGCTCCGACTCCTTTCCAGTAACGCCAAAATCCTCGGTGGCGAAATCAAACTCGACGGTGTCAACCTGCTCGAGCTTGACAAAGAAGAGATGCGACAACATCGCTGGACCGACATCTCGATGGTTTTCCAAGGGGCGATGAATTCGTGGAACCCGGTCTACAAGGTTGGCGACCAGATCCGGGAGGCGATGGACATCCACTGGGATCCCAAGCCTTCTGCCGCCCAAGCGCGTGAGAAGACGATCGAGCTGTTCGAGCTAGTCGGGATCAATCCAGAGATGATCGACCGTTACCCGCACGAATTCTCAGGTGGGATGAAGCAGCGTGCCGTGATAGCGATGGCCCTTTCATGTGACCCCAAGGTGATAATCGCAGATGAGCCCACCACCGCCCTCGACGTCATCGTTCAAGAGCAGATTCTCGCAGAGCTCAAAAAGATCCAACGAGATCTAGGCATGAGCATTATCTACATCTCCCACGATATTGCAGTGATCGCCGAGATAACCGACGCGATGGGTGTGATGTATGCCGGAAAGCTTGTGGAGATGGGGCCGACAGAAGAGTTATTCACCCGACCGAGACACCCCTACACCTGGTTGATCCTGTCCTCGACACCATCGATCACCGGGCCCCGCCGATCTTTAGCTCCCCTAGAGGGAGAACCTCCCAACCTTCTCGATCCGCCCACGGGATGTCGCTTCCACCCACGTTGCCCATTTGCGACCGAGATTTGTTTACAAGAAGAGCCTTCGCTGCAATCGATCGGTGAAGGACACACCGTTGCCTGTTGGAATTATGAGCAGGTGCCTGCAACTCTCGCCAGGAGCCAGGAATGACTGGAGCAGACGGCGTCATACGGGTCAGGGTGGAGAATTTGGAGAAACGATTCCCGATCTCCAAAGGCCACTTCCGGAAGAGCACCGAGTTTGTCCACGCAGTCGATGGCATCAGCTTCGAAATCAAAGCCGGTGAGAGCCTCGGCCTTGTCGGAGAGTCCGGGTGCGGGAAGACCACAACTGGTCGAGTGCTGGTAAAGCTGGATGAGGCGTCCGACGGGAAGATTCTGATTCGGGATCACAACTCGGACGAGATGGTTGACATCACTGAGGTCAGATCGAAGGCCGGCCAGAAGGAGTTTCGCCGAAACGTCCAGATGATATTTCAGGATCCGTACGACTCGATGAATCCACGGCGCACGATATTCGACATTGTTTCTGAGCCGCTTGTCGTCCAGAACATCGGTACCACTGAGGAGCGCGAGCAACGTGTGATCAAGCTGCTTCAACTTGTCGGGCTTACCCCTCCACAACCATTTCTGTTCCGCTACCCGCATGAACTGTCTGGTGGGCAGCGCCAGCGCATTGCCATCGCGAGGGCACTTGTCATGGAGCCGACATTTGTTGTCGCCG